>JANOJK010000538.1:0-8492 GCA_031408165.1 Acidobacteriota bacterium
AAGCCCGCGACGGCGCAGCCCGCGAAGCCCCCGACCGCGAAGCCCGCAAAGCCGCCGGCCGGCCGCGGACGCGGCGCCGCGCCGACGAGCGCCGCCGCACGGGCGAAACTGAAGAACCCCGCCGCCCTCAAGGACGTCGCGCCGGAGGAGTATCGTGCGACGTTCGATACGAGCGCCGGGCCCTTCGTCATCCTCGTGCACCGGAGCTGGGCCCCGAAAGGCGCTGATCGGTTCTACAACCTCGTCAAGTACGGCTTCTTCGACGACTGCCGGTTCTTCCGGGTGTTGCCCGACTTCATGGTGCAGTTCGGCCTCAACGGCGACCCCGCCGTCCAGGGACCGTGGCGGAGCGCGAACATCGCCGACGATCCCGTGACGCAGAGCAACAAGCGCGGGACGATCACGTTCGCCACGGCCGGCCCGAACACGCGGACGACGCAGGTGTTCATCAATTTCAGGGACAATGCGCCTCTGGACCGGCAGGGCTTCGCGCCGTTCGGCGAGGTCGTGTCGGGTATGGAGGCGGTCAACAAAATCACGGCGGAGTACCGCGAGCAGCCGGACCAGGGGTCCATTCAGCGCCAGGGCAATGCCTATCTGACCAAGGCGTTTCCGCGGTTGGACTACGTGAAGCGGGCCACGATCGTGAAGACGCCCGCCAAGCCTGGGGCGTGACCCCGCGTCGGTGCTGCAGGAGGGAAACGCCCAACGCCGATCAGGGCGGATCGCTGTCACGTACGATCTCACGCAGAGACGCTGAGAAGCAGTGCGCGGGATGCGTTTCTGCACAAGCGCACCCGTTGACGCGGTGAGGCGCCGCCCGTTCGCGATTACGGACCTCGCGTCATCCTGCCCAAACTGACATCCCGGCGCGGCAGCGGCAAGCGGATCCGGCGGGAAACCCCAGCGAAAAGAGCGGCACAGGTCTTGAGGATGCCCCGTTTGTGCCGACCACGCTTTTCGCGGTGCTGGTCCTCTCCGGTGCGGCGCTTTACTTCATGACGCCCGACGAACGGTCGCGGCTGGCGCGTTCCGCCGCTGGTGCGGTGCAGCGCGCGATTCGCGCGCAGTCATCCGCGTCAGGCGAGCCGTTCGACGAGTTCCTGCGTGCGCGAACCCGCTGGCCGATCGTGACGCCGCTGCTCGTCGTCCTGAACGCGGTCGTCTTCACGCTCATGCTCTTCGATCGCGGTGCGCTCGCGGAGGCGCAGACACTGATCGACTGGGGAGCCAATTTCGCGCCGCGCACGACCAACGACGAGTGGTGGCGCCTGATCGCCGCGACGTTCGTCCATGGCGGCGTGCTCCACTTCCTCGCCACGGTTGCCGGCGTCGTTCCGCTCGGCCTCGTCCTGGAGCGCGCGGTAGGGCGCATCGCCTTTGCAGCCGTGTATCTGGCCGCGGGGGTGATTGCGGGCGTCGTCAGTTTGTGGACCGCATCTCCGACGAGTGTCACCATCGGTGCGTCAGGGGCCATCTTCGGGATATACGGCTTGCTGCTCGCAACGCTGGCATGGGGCGTTGTCACACCGCTCCCGGTGCGGGTTCCGCTGATGACGGTGAAGCGGATCGCGGCCGCTGCGGTGCCCTTCTTCCTGTACAACCTGGTCACCGACGATCTGGGGACCACGAGCGAGCTGGCCGGTCTGGGCGCGGGCTTCATCGCAGGTCTCATAGTGGCGAGCCGGGTGGCGCGGGAGAGGCCCCCGATATACCGCGCGGCGATGGTCGTCGCTGCAGCGACGGTGATCGTCATCGCCGCCGCCCTTCCGTTGCGGGGCATTGTCGACTTCAGGCCGGAGCTCGCGCAGATCGCGGCCCTCGAAGCGCGCACGGCCGGCGTGTACGATGCCGCCGTCACGAAGTTCAGGATCGGCCGTATGCCAGCCAAAGCGCTCGCTCAGCTGATCAATCGCACCATCATCCCGGATCTCGAGGCCGGCCGTGCCCGCGTGCACGCGATACGAGGCGTCCCGCGCGAACAGGCGCCGCTCGTGGCGGCCGCCGTGCAGTACTTCGAACTGCGGCAACAATCCTGGCGTCGCCGGGCGGAAGGCCTGCTCACCGCGAAGATGGAAATGCTGCGCGAAGCGGAGCGGACCGAACAGGCGGCGCTGAAAGCGTTCCGGAGGGTACAGCCCTCGACGTAGGAACCCCCGGTGAATTACGTGCGTCGAAAACTTTCTAGTTTTTCGCGCGCGTTCCGACACGCCTCAACCGCAGTGCACCCCCGTAAAGATTGAAAATTCGCGCGCGGGCCTCGTGGCACTTGTTGTGCCTCGGGCAGCCCGTGATGTCGTTCCGTCGAATGCTGCTCACCGCCGTGCCTACGCTCTACGGCGCGTCCGCCGCGAACCAGTTCACCGTGCGCCCGCCGACGCTGAACGACGAGTTCCTGCAGTCCGTGGTGCGCACGACCGGCGGCTCGTCGATGCCGGGCTGGGTGGATCTCGAAGGGGGCGGCGGGGCCGTCGTGTCGCTTTCCGACAACTCGAGCGCGGCCACCGTTCCGGCCACTGTGACCATTCCCGCCGGCGCCAACAGCGCCAGCTTCACCGTGACCACGAGCGCGGTCACCGCGTCGACCGCGGCCAGGATCACGGGTTCATTGGGGGGGGCGTCGGGGACCGCCACGCTGTCGGTGAATCCCTCCACCTCGCCGGAGCCGTCGGCGCCCTCCCTGACGAGCCCGGCCGCCGGGGCGACGGTCGCGCAGCCCGTGGCCTTCGACGTGAGTGCGGGCAGCACGGCGTCTGCGTCGTTCACCTCGGGAACGTCGATCACCTTGAGTGCCTCGAATGGGAGGGATGCGATCTGGTCTGGCGGGTGCTCGAGCGGCGGCAGCAGGAGGAAGACGTGCACGTTCACGCTGAACGGCAACGCGTCGGTGAGTGCCAATGTGCAATAGCACTACACGACGAGGCGCGCCGTTACGCCCATTGCACGACGCCGTGATAGAGCGCGAAGAGGGCAAGCTCGAGCCGCGAATGCACGCCGACCTTGTCGAAGATATTCGACATGTGATGCTTGACCGTGTCCTCCGAGATCGCCAGCTTCACGGCAATGTCCTTGTTCGAGGCGCCGTCGGCGACCGCAGTGACGATCTGCGTTTCGCGGCTCGTGAGCCCGTAGCGTTTCCTGGCCCCGTTGGGCACGGGGGCCGCCGCCGCGATCACGTCCTCGGTCCGGCGCACCGGCCAGCACTGATGCCGCATCACACACTGGATGCAGCTGACGAAGGCCGGGCCGGTGGAGTCGCGCGGCAACAGGCATCCCAGCGGAACCGCGGCGGCCTTGAACTGCGTGTCCTCGGACTCGCCGTTTGTCACGACGATGCACCGCACCGGCTTGGGCAGCTTGGCGAGCGTGCGCAAGGCGTCCAGTCCAGCCGCGCTGTTCCCCGGGGTCATGACCAGCACGTCGGGTTGCAGCTGACGCACGGCATCCATCGCCTCCGAGGGGTCGGCGGCCTCGCCAACCACGCGGAGGTGCTCGGTACTGTCGAGCAACAGCCTCAGTCCGTAACGAAACACGGGCTGGGGATCGGCCACAACGACACGGACAGTGAGGGACAAATCCATAGACAGCTCAACTGAATGCCGCTACTGACGCCAGCGCGTCACGCGGCCCGACTTCAACTGCAAAATTGTTAGTAATCCGAACACGCCACTGAGTTGGGCTGTCCGAGCGTGGTCGAGATGGCAAGTCTCACGCCAGGCGCATGAGACGGAAATGAGGCCGAAATTATCGCGCCCGCCTTGCGGCGTCTGCCAGGCGGGAGACGAAAATCTACCTTTTCGCGATCGAGCGCTTTTTCACGAGCGGCGCGGGTAGACGTTACCTACCTGCCGCGCACACGTCTGCCTTTTCGCCCTCCCCACCGAAGTGCCATTGCCGCCTTCCTGTATGAGCCCTACGTTAGGCACTCCGCACAACCACCCGTCCAACTCTCGATGGTCGGCGTGGCGCTGCCGGAACATGCGTCTTCATTTTCCTCGGACACAGGCGGGCGCCTTTCGCTCCAGGAGCGGAGAATGGTTTCAAACAATCGCGCTACTACGTCGGCCGTGCGTGGGCTGTCATGGGCCGCCACGCTGCTGATCGTCGTCCTCGGACCCGCGATGCGGGCGCAGACGCCCTTGCCCGCCGGGCTGCACCTGCAGCCCGTGTGTTCCGCCCCGCCGTCGCCAGGCAACGACACCTGGCCCGTCGCCAACCCCGATTCGATCGGCACGACCCCGGGCGCGCCGGTGATCTTTACGAGCGCGGTGCTGCTCGCAAACGATGTGGGTGGATCACTCTTGACGGTGACCGCGCCGATCGTTTCGAAGCCGTACGCCGGCGGCACGGTCACGGGTATCGATCCGTTCACCTACACCCCTCCGCCGCTGTTTGCGGGCACGGACGTCTTCACCTATGAGATCAGCGACCTGTCCGGTCGCAGGACGACGGGGATCGCAAGAGTCACGGTGACCGCCGACCAGGCGCCTCCGCAGGTGGCGATTACCGCGCCGGCGGCCGGCCAGGTGTCAGGCAGCGTGACCGTGACCGCAACGGCGTTCGACAACGTCGGGGTCGCCGGGGTGCGCTTGTTCGTGGACGGCGTCCAGCTCGGCGCGGAAGTCACGGCGCTACCGTTCCGGGCCTTGTGGGACACGACGCTCGCTGCTGGCGGCCCGCACACGTTGACCGCGAGCGCGCGCGATGCCGCCGGCAATGTCGGCACATCCGCGGCGGTGGCGGTGAACGTGTTCAATCCAGGGGACGTGACGCCTCCGCAGGTGGCGATCACCGCGCCGGCCGCCGGCCAGGTGTCGGGCAGCGTGACCGTGACCGCAACCGCCGTCGACACCGTCGGCGTCGCCGGGGTGCGCTTGTTCGTCGACGGCGTCCAGCTCGGCGCGGAAATCACCGCGCTGCCCTTCCAGGCCTCGTGGGACACGACGCTTGCTGCCGATGGTCCGCACACGTTGACGGCAAGCGCGCGTGACGCGGCCGGCAATGTCGGCGCATCCGCGGCCGTGGCGGTCACCGTCTCCAACCCTGTGGCGGCGACCCCCCCGTCGGTGGACACGATGGTGTTCGCGGACGGCCTGAACAGGCGGACGACACCCCTCTTCAGCACCACGCAAGCCGGCGACGTGCTCGTGGCGTTTGCCGCATCGGACGGTCCGGCGGCGGTGAATTCGCAGACCTTGACGATTTCGGGGGCGGGCCTGGTCTGGTCGCGCGTGAAGCGCGCGGCGGCGCGGTATGGCGTGTCCGAAATCTGGACCGCAACGGCGACGGGGCTCCTGAGCAACGTCACGGTGTCGAGCACGCAGGCGGTCACCGGCTACCGCCAGTCGCTGACGGTCATTGCCTTCAAGGGCGTCGCAGGCGTCGGCGCGTCGAGCGCCGCCGGCGCCGCGTCCGGCGCGCCCACGGTGGGGCTCGTGACGCAGGCCAGCGGCTCGCTCGTCTACGCCGTGGGCAACGACTGGGATCGCGCTGTCGCCCGGGTCTATCCGGCGGGCCAGACGAAGGTCCGCGAAGTGATCAACACGAACGTCGGCGACACCTTCTGGGTGCAGGCCGTTGCCGGCACGATCGCGTCCGCGGGAACGCCGGTCACCGTGTACGTGACCTCGCCGGTGACGGACCAGTGGAACCTGGCAGCGGTCGAACTGCGCGCAAGCGCGCCGGGTGCGCCGCCCGCCAGCGTGACGGTGCCCAACCTCGTCGGGCTGTCGGACACGGCGGCGCGCACCGCGATCACGAGCGCCGAGCTCAGCGTGGGGAGCGTCTCGAGCGAGAACAGCGCGGACGTGCCTGCGGGGCAGGTAATCCGGCAGACCCCCGCGGCCGGCGGCAGCGCGGCCTCGGGCAGCCCCGTCGGCTTCGTCCTCTCACTCGGTCCCGCGGCCACGGGCGGCGGACCGGTCGTCGACGCGCTCGTGTTCTCCGACGGCTCGGGAGCGCGGACCACGCCGGCCTTCAGCACGACCGCCGGCGCGGTGCTCGTCGCGCTCGTCGGGTCCGACGGCCCGACGGCAGCCGAGGGGCCGAACAACCAGTTCCTCACCGTGTCCGGCGCCGGGCTGGCCTGGACCAGGGTGGCGCGCGCCGCGGCGTCGCGCGGCGTGTCCGAGATCTGGACGGCGACCGCGCCGGCCGCGCTCACCAACGTGACGGTGACGAGCACGCAGTCCGTCACGGTCGCGATCGGCCAGCCGGTGAACCAGTCCCTGACGGTCGTGGCGTTCACCGGCGCGAGCGGGATCGGCGCGTCGAACATCGCGAGCGCATCGAGCGGCGCGCCCACCGTGAGCGTGGCCGCGCAGGCCGCGGGGTCCCTCGTCTACGCGGTCGGGAACGACTTCGATCGGGCGGTCGTCCGCTCGATCCCGGCCGGGCAGACGAAGGTCCACGAGTTCCTGGCGCCGAGCGGCGACACGATGTGGGCCCAGGCGCTGGTCGCGACGACCTCTGCCGCCGGCGCGACGGTCACGTTGAGGGCGACGGCGCCGACCACGGATCAGTGGAACTTCGCCATCGTCGAAATCAAACGGTGAGTATTCGGCGGCGGTGCCGCATAGACCTGAGTGAGGAGACAACGCCATGAGCCGCATCTATCTGCCCTGGAACGCATCGAAAGCCCGCCTTCGCGACGCGGAACGCGCGCGGCAGCACCGCGCCGAGATCGTGAGGGAGCTGTCGTGGGGCCGCGTGTCCCGGCGCGACCTGATCAAGATGGGCCTGTTCACCGGCGCCGGCATGCTCGCGCCGATCGGCGGACTCAATCCGTTCGTGGCGAACGCGTCCGCGGCGGTCGGGCCGACGGGCGCGCCGCCGAGCCCGCGCTGGGGCGTGAAGGAGTTCAGCCAGCCGATGCCCCGCTTTGATGTCCTCGACCGTAACCCGGTGTCGTGCCTGTCGCCCGGGCCGACGGCGGAGGCGAATACGACGCAGTACCCCTGCGATCCGCTGCTGGGCGGCGGCATGGGGCCGATCGAAGGACGGCCGCCCGGGGCCGTCTGGGCGCACCAGAAGTTCAACCAGTACGCGCCGGCGGTCGCCATTTCGGCAACGCAGGCGCCGGCGACGACCAACTATCGTTACAACCCCCAGGTCGCGCCGAGCCTGAATTCCGGCATCAACCCCGGGCAGGGTCTCCCCGTGCGGTTCCACGAGAAGTGGCCGACGCAGGAGCCCAACAGCGTGTGGACGTTCAACGGCACGATCCCCCCGAAGCTGGCGATGGCGCGGTACGGCGAGCCGGTCCTCTTCCGTCACCACAACGGCCTGCCGGCCGACGTGCGGCAGAACAACGGGTTCGGCCGGCACACGATTACCACGCACGAGCACAACGGGCACCACGGGGCGGAGAATGACGGGTTCACCGGGGCGTTCTTCTTCCCGAACCAGTTCTACGACTACCACTGGCCGATCGTGCTCGCGGGGCACTCCACCATGAACACCGACGCCAGCGATCCGATGGCGAGCTCCCCGACCGACGCGGGCGGGCTCATGAACGTGCCCGGCGACTGGCACGAGACGATGAGCACGCACTGGTTCCACGACCACATGTTCAGCTTCACCGCGCAGAACGTCTACAAGGGCAACGCGGCGATGTTCAACCTCTACAGCGGTCTGGATCGCGGCAACGAGGAGATCGACGACGGCGTCAACCTGCGGCTCCCGAGCGGCACGGCCAATTCGTGGGGCAACCTCGATTACGACGTGAACCTCATGCTCGGCGACAAGGCGTTCGATCGGGACGGGCAGCTCTTCTTCGACATCTTCGAATTCGACGGCTTCATGGGCGACGTCGTGACGGTGAACCTCGCCCACAGCCCGTATTTCGAAGTGGAGCGCCGGAAGTATCGGTTCCGCATTCTCAACGGGAGCGTGGCGCGGTTCTACAAGATCGCGCTGGCGAACGCGTCGGGCACGGCGCAGCCGATGATCCAGATCGCCAACGACGGCAACCTGCTGCCGCAGCCGGTCCTGCTCACCACGCTCGATCACCTGGGTATCGCCGAGCGCTACGACATCGTGGTGGACTTCTCGAACTACAGCATCGGCGAGAAGCTGCACCTGGTGAACCTCGCGGATCACTTCGATGCCGCGGATGGCGACTTGAACGGCAAGAAGGTGGTCACGGACCTCAGCCTCGCAGCCGCCCTGTCCGGTACGTCCCAGGATCCGGGCGTCGGGCGCTTCCTCGAATTCCGCGTCGTCCGCGACCCGGCGCGCCCGGATGTGAGCCGAGTGCCGGCCACGCTCATTCCGAACCCGGACCTGTCGAACATCCCGGTCGCGCGGGAGCGGACGTTCGAGTTCAATCGCGACGCGCTGCAGACGGGCAGCGACCCGATGACCACCGCCATGGGGGAGTGGGGCATCGCCACCGACGGCGGCGCGACGCTCGCGGCGGACTACGGCCGCGTGTCGGCGGCGCCCCGCTTCGGCACACGCGAAGTCTGGCACCTGGTCAACGGCGGCGGCGG
>JANOJK010000557.1:0-6178 GCA_031408165.1 Acidobacteriota bacterium
CGGTGTCGTGACCAGAGCTGCGACGATCAGCAGCACAAGGATGACGGCGATGTATCTCAGGCGACGCATAAATGACCTCCAGCTGGGCTGCGCCGAGCAAGTCCAATGCCGCAGGATTCCGGAGCAAAATGCCCTAAGTGCGACAAACTCCGGTTCCTGTTCTCCCAGCCGGACCATACATGGAATGGGAATACCTTAATCGCCCCAACACATCGGATCATCATGTTTCACGTCCACCGTGCGCTCCTCCGGCGTTACCGCCGTCCCCTGCCGGCGTCATGGAGGCAACCGGCGGTGACTGTATTCACGCCGGATTCGTGCGTTGTCCCGTCTTCCTGCCTACCTGGGTAGACGCGTTCGGCGTCGCACATCATCGGTCCTGAACGCCTCATTGTCCTCGGCGCGCGCAAGTGGCGTGAAGTCCGCGACTTCCACGAACCTTACTTGAACATGCCGGTCGGTGCGCCGCTTGCGATGGGGGTGGCGGCCCCGGACGGCCCGATCCACAGGGTGCCCGATCCCTCACTTTGTGCGTGACGCACACGTCCGGGGCCCCGTTTCCCGTCACTTTCAGGAGGACACGTATGCGTGCACTGTTCATGCTTCTCGCCATCGTCTCGATCACGGCCATTCCCGCGGGAACCGCCGCGCAGCAGGCCGCGCCAGCCGCAAAATCCGCCGCGGCGGCCAGGGCCGCGAAACCGGTCGCCGGCGCGACCGCTGTGGTCAACATCAACACCGCGACGCAGGCGCAGCTCGAATCGCTTCCGGGCCTCGGCGCCAAAGCGGCCGAGCGCATCCTCGAGTACCGCCAGAAGAACGGCCAGTTCAAGAAGGTCGAAGAAATTCTTGAAACCTCACGTTCATGCCCGTATTTATTGACGTTTTGGTGTGTGAGCGCCCACCGGCCTGTCGCTAGAAATCGCTAAACGTCTCAGCAAATCTCACGGCGTCTCGCGGGTGGTGGGCGCTTTGGTGGGCGCATCGGGACGGCAGGGAAGCCGCCGGCCGCGTACTATTGAGCGGCGCCGGGGCATCACCTTGACGAGCACGACCGTCATGCCCCCATGAATGCGCGCCTCTGCGGGCGAATCGTCAAAACGCGACGAACGGCAGCGGCTGAAGTCGCGTTGTAGATAGAGGCAGCTTGCGGTTGGACGGCATCACCGGCCCGCAAGCAAATGGGAGGCTCGCGCATCCGTCTGGTCGGTATCATCTCTTCTCTCCGGAAAACAGAATCCCGCTCGGTAGAGATGGGCGGGGTCTTTGTGTTCCATCGGGCGAGACTAAACAAATTCGTATTGTTCTCAGCGTAGCAGGCCGACCGGATTGCACAACAGCGAGTTATTACAGGCTCGTTCCAGAATACGTCTTGGACGGCGGGGAAACAGTGTTCAAACGAAACGACTCCGTTGGACCGCTGCGGACGGTCACGACGCGTTCTCTTAATCTGCAGGTCTCGGTTCGATTCCGAGACGGCTCACTTTTTTTAACTTCGCTCGCGTGGGTTCCCTTTAACTTCCCCATGCTCGCTTCGCGCTCGGCCTGCTCGAGTCCGACGCTTCGCGTCGGCGCTCTCGCAGTCGATAGCCCGGCTCCGCTCGCGCCTCTTGCCCGCAAGACTGTCACCACGATCGCGTTTTTCGGAGGTATCATCTGACGGAACGCTCTACGACTCCGTGTTGCCAGAACCGCGGAATCGCCGGTGTGTACCGTAAGAATCTTCCAAGGGCGGCGTCCAGGCCTTGACGCCGGAACCCGCGACGGGGGACCCCGCGTACACCGTCGCAACGCTTCCGCCAGGAGGGGCTGGTGATTCGATTCTCAGACGTGCGCTACGCTCTGCGCCTCTGGCGCCGCCATCCGGCCATGATCGCGGTCGCCGGCCTGTCGCTCGGGCTGGGCGTCGGCGCGACGACGACGATGTACAGCGTCGTCAATCGCGTCGCGCATTACGACTTGGGTTTTGCCGACGAAGGACGGCTCGTCGTCGTGTGGAGGGCCAACCCCGAGCGCGGCATCCGCGAGCAGTCGTTGAACTACCTGATTCAACGCGCGCTGCTCGAACACGGGCGGTCGTTCGAATCAGTCGGGTTCTTTCAGGGTGGCGGTATGCCGGTGACGCTGACCGGAACGGCTGAAACCCGCCGTGTGTCGCAGGTGCCGGTCGACGTCAACGGCCTGTCGGTCGTCGGCGTGCCGCCGCTCCTCGGCCGTACCTTCCGTCTCGAGGACTTCGACGACGTCATCAAGCAGAAGGAAGCGCGCGCCATCGTGATCACCTACGACACGTGGCAGCGGCTCCTCGGCGGTTCGGCCGGAGTGATTGGCATGTCGATCCACGTGGACGGCGAGCCGCGCACGATCATCGGCGTCATGCCGCGCGGATTCCAGCTGCTGCCGTGGGAAAACGACGTCGCCTTCTGGACGGCCAACGATCTCCGCAAGATCCCGGATGCGGCGTGGATGATCGCTGTGGGGCGGCTGAAGCCCGGCGTGTCGGCCGAAACGGCGCAGGCCGAGGCCGCCGCGATTACGCGGCAGGTCCTCGAGTCACGCGGCGAAAAGCCGGGGGGCACTACGGCGCGCGTCATTCCGCTGCGGGAGGAGTACTTCGGCGGCGCGACGAGAGCCCTGTCGTTCCTGCTTGGCGCGGTCAGTTTCGTGCTGCTGATTGCCTGCGCCAATGTCGCCAATCTGCTGCTCGCCTCGGGCACCGCGCGACAGAAGGAGCTGGCGCTGCGCGCCGCGGCCGGAGCCCCGCGGAGCCGGTTGATGCAGCAGCTGCTCACCGAGAACCTGCTGCTGGCTCTGGTCGGATGCGGCTTCGGCCTCGTCCTCGCATTGTGGGGGACGCGCCTGTTCGCGCTGATCGTACCGACCGGGTTCCCCGAGCTGCTGCGTCACGTCTCGGTCGACGCGCGCGTGCTGGCCTTCGCGCTCGCGATCTCGATCGGCTCCAGCCTGCTGTTCGGCCTGATGCCGGCGTTGCGCGCGTCGCGCGTCGACCTCAACGACGTCCTCAAGGAAGGCGCGCGCGGGTCGAGCGGCGGGCGCCGCCGCGGACGCAGTCTGCTGCTCGTCGCGGAAGTGGCGCTGTCGATGGTGCTGCTCGTCGGCGCGGGCTTGATGATGCGCAGCTTTCTGGGCGAGCAGCGGAAGCTGCCCGGCTTCGATACGACGCGCCTGTTGACGGCGGACATCATGCTTGGCGGCGCGAAGTACGCCAGCAAGACGCTCCAGGACACCAATGTCGTCACACCGCAGGTGGAGCGCTTCTACGATCAGCTGCTGGAGCGGGTGCGCGCGCTGCCCGGCGTCACACGGGCAGGCATCATCAGCCGGCTGCCGGCGGACGTCTGGACGCATCCGTTCACTATCGTTGGCCGGCCGATGCCCGACGCCGGCAAGGAACCGCAGGCTGCGTTCAACGAAGTGGACGCGCCGGCGCTCGACACGCTGGGGATCCGGCTGCTGCGCGGCCGCATGATTCAGGAGCGCGATACCGCGTCGACGCCGTGGGTCGCGGTGATCAACCAGACGTTCGCCGACCGTCACTTCCCCGGACAGGACCCGCTCCGACAGGCGATCCGCATTTCAATCGGTCGCGCCGGCGAGGGCGCGAGAATCGAGCCGCAGCCGCGTCAGATCGTTGGCGTGGTCGCCGACGTGGCATATCCGAGCTTCTTCACCGAGACGCCGGCGGCTGTCTACGTGCCGTTCCGACAGCATCTGGCGGAGTACGCACCTGGCGAAGACCAGTGGCTCCATACCGGGAAGGTCCTCGCGGTCCGCGCCTCGGTCGATCCGTTGACGCTGGTGCGCGGCGTGCAGGACGCGGTGGCGCATGTCGATCGCGATCAAGCGGCGGCGCATGGCTTCCTGACGATGGAGCAGCGCGTCGCCGCGTCGCCGTCGGTCACCAACAGCCGGTTCATCGCCTCGCTGTTCAGCGTGTTCGGCATGCTGGCCATCCTGCTCGCGGTGGTCGGCGTTTACGGCGTGATGTCGTGGGTCGTGGAGCAGCGGACGACCGAGTTCGGAATCCGGATGGCGCTCGGCGCCAGGGCGGGCGACGTCGTCGCCATGCTGTTGCTGCAGTCGCTGTGGCCGATCGCCATCGGCGTGGTCCTCGGTGTGGCCGGGGGCTTTGGCTTGAGCCGCGCGCTCAACAGCATCTTCTGGAACATGACGTCGGCCGACCCCGTCGTGCTCGGCGGCATCGCGGCGCTGATGCTCGCCGTAGCGCTCGTGGCGGCCTGGGTGCCGGTGCATCGCGTCACCCGGATCGATCCGCAGCATGCGCTGCGGCAGGGGTGAGAAACACCGTCGCTAGAGCCAAGCTGGTTTCGACTGCCGAACGTTCTGCTCATCAGAATACGCTCACCCACCGAAACGTGTGAGCCGATTTGAGCACGATCTATCTGAAATCCGGTTCCGGCCGCGTGCGCGCACCGCGATTTCGAGTGACTTCGTGTCGATGTCCCGCACAGAGTGTCGCGTCCACTACACCGATTATGATCCGGCTGGAGCCCATGTGCCAGGAAGCTACAGAGTTTGCCGACGCGTAGTGTAGACGTCGTGAAGTGGCGGCCGCTAATTTGATTCCGCGCCGATGATCGATCCGTCGCGACGGCTCGTGCCGTCGACCGTGCCCGAGGATCATCCGATCCATGACGCAGCCGAAGCCGGTCAGCTGGCGCGCGTACGCGCCTTCCTCGATCAGCAGCCATCGCTCGTTCACGACATCAACCGCGCTGGCGGTCATCCTCTGCACCGTGGGGTGATCGGCGGATCGGCAGACGTGGTGACGCTGCTGCTCGATCGTGGCGCCGACATTCACGCGATTCACGGCGCCGGAGTCGGGTCGTTCGTGGGTTACGCGCCGCAGGACAAACAGCCCATTGACCTGGCAATCTGGGGCGGCCCGCGGCAGGCGCCTCTGTCAAGATGGCGCTGCTACGCCAACGGCCTGACGTGGCGGCTGTGGAGGCGGTGGCGGCCGGGCCGCCCCGTGTGGCCCGGCAACGGCAACGTGCGTCTGGCTCGACTGCTCATCGGCCGCGGTGCGACGTACGACCTGACGGTCGCGTCCGCGTTGAACGATCTGGCGGCGGTGCGGTCAATGCTTGACGCCGACCCCTCACGCATCTCCGAGCAGCGCCTCGACGATCGGCGCCCGCTCTCAGCCGCCGCCGAATTCGGCCATCTCGATATCGTCCGCCTGCTGCTGGAGCGCGGCGCGGACCCGACGTGGCCCGACGCCGATTCGTCCGAGCGCGGCGCCGCCTTGCACGCCGCGGCGGGACGTGGTGATCGGGAGATGGTCGAACTGCTGCTGAAACATCACGCCGATCCCAACGGTTTCGTCAACGCCAGCGGCAACGCCGTCTATGCCGCGAAGACACCGGAGATCCGAAGACTGCTCGAGGCGCATGGCGGTTTCCTCGATCCGTACGACCTGGTGTGGAAGGGCGAGGACGATGAGGTCATGCGGATCGTGACCAAACGACCCGAGACGGCACTCGTCGGGTGCGGGGGGGTGTTCACGGCGGTCGTGACCCGCGGCCGGCGTAAGCTGATGCACCGATTACTCGATGCCGGTTTCAAAGTCCAGCCACAGGCGGGCGGGTGCCACTCCTATCTGCTCGAGCAGCCCGATATGCTGCGCGAGTTGCTGACGCGCGGTGGCCTTGATCCGAATTACCCGACGGTTGATGGAGTGACGCTGCTTCACGCGCTGTGCCACAAGGACAGTCGCGGGCGGACGATGGACCATCGGACGGAGTGTGCGGCGATTCTGTTGGAGTTCGGCGCCGATCCGTCACCGAAGGACACGCACGGCGAGACGCCCCTTATGTGGGCGACGAAGCACGGGCTTACGGACATCGCGGGTTTCCTGACAGCCCGCGGCGCGACCTAGAGATACTCGAAGGGTGGCTGCCTGAGAACGCCGCTTATCGGACACGCTCGGAGCCCCTGGACTTGGCGTAGCCAGCTCCCGTCTGGTTCCAACTGGTGAAAATCTGGGTCACAGCGCTCGATTCCACACGCAAGGCCAGGGTTTGCCGGGGCGGAGGCGTGGGCCCGGGCTGCGGAGCAGGTGTGGGCGAGGGCGCAGGTGTCATCCCGAGCGACCGTGATCCCAGATTGCCGGCGTTGGTTATGTTGACAATGG
>JANOJK010000625.1:0-2656 GCA_031408165.1 Acidobacteriota bacterium
ACCCCTGAAGCCATGTAGGTCGGCAGGTTGAACTCCTGCCGTCCGAGCACATAGAACTTCACCAGGTGCACGTGGATCGGATGCGCATCGCCGGTCGTGTTGACGATGTTCCAGATCTCGGTCGCGCCGGCCCGTGGCCTTTCGGTGACCGGATCTTGCCAGCGCAGTCCGCCGGTCGGGTTGTCCGGGGTGCTGTTCAGCGGCGAGCCGCCGAGGAATGCGGCGATGACGTTGTCCTGGGCCGACGCGAGCTCGCTCAGCATGAGCGTGCGCTGGCGGACGGAGCCGGCCAACGGCAGGTCCGGACGCGTCCCGAACTTCAAGGGGACATCGCTCATGTCAGCGCTCTGCCGCCGCACGACGCGGAACTGCATGATCTGCCCCGTCGTCCCGGGCATCGTGGGATCCGGCGAATCATCGGGACCGAACGGGTAGGGGGCCAGCGCGTCGTTGTTCAGAATGAACGTCTGGCCGGGAGTGCAGCGCGAGAAGTCGACGATCACGTCCGCGCGCTCGGCCGGCGCCAGGAGCAGTTCCGTGAGCTCCACGGGGCGCGGCAGGAACCCCTGGTCGGCGCCGATCTGCACAAACGGCAGCGCGCCGGTCCCGGCCTCCGGCACGAGCTTCATGTGGTAGAACCGCGCGTTCGATCCGTTGATCAAGCGCAACCGGTACTTCCTCGCTTCAACCTCCAGATACGGCCACACCTTGCCGTTCACCGTGATGTTGTCGCCGAAGAACTCCGGGGACCAGACCGGCGCGACGCGCGGATCCGGATCCTCCCAGTCGCGTACGGGGAAGTTGATCGACCCGTCGAGGTTGAACTTGCGGTCCTGGATGAGCAGCGGGATCTCATACCGGCCCTTCGGAAGGTTGAGCAGGCTCTCCTGCTCGTCGCGAAGGAGGTACAGGCCGGCCAGCCCGGCGTGCACGTTCAGGCGCGTGATGCCGATCGCATGGTCGTGATACCAGAGCATCGCCCCGGCCTGATCGTTCGGGTAGTAGTACGTCCTGAAGGCGGGGTCGAAGTCGGGACCGACCTGCCCGAAGCCGTTCGTGAACCACGCCTCGGGGCGGCCATCACTCGTCGGCATCACCTTCGCGCCGTGCAGGTGCACGACCGTGCGCACGTCGGGATTGCCCATGGCGCCGTGCAGCGTGGGATCGACCGGCAGGAGGTGCGTGAGGGGGAGCCGGTTCACCCAGCGGACCGCGATCGGCCTGCCGCTGCGCGCTTCGATCGTGGGGCCCGGATAGCTGCCCGCGTATCCCCACAGCGTGGTCGGCGGCAGCTGACCGTGCAGCTGCTGAGTGAACTGGGTCATCGCGACGCGGTACTGCGCCACGCCATTGTCGATGCCGATCGGACGCAGCACTTCGGGCAGCGGCAGTCGATCGATGTAGGGCATCAGGATGCCGCTACCGAGTGCTCCGCCGCTCTGCGCCGCGCTGCTCCGCACGAGGCCCTTCCAGGGCAGGACGAGCGCCGCGCCGCTCATTGCGCCGACCTTCAACAATTCGCGTCTCGTAAACATGATGAATTCTCCCTGGCCGCCGTGCGTGGCATTCCTGTGACAGTGCCGGTCGCGCTGTGCCGAATGGTCGCCGTATGAGTTGCGGGGTTCGACATACACGTTACGCCTGCCGCGCCGGCGGAAACAGTGGGAGAACACCGGTATCGAGGGGGGAAACTTGCCGGGGGCGGGCCGCCGGCTGATACGGCGTCGGGTGCCGCCGCTCCAACGGGTTCTCGGAGTTCTCAGGTTCTCAAGGTTCTAGAACCCCTAGAACCTCCAGAGAACCGTGAGAACCCCGAGAACCCCGAGGAGAACCCCGAGGAGAACCCCGAGAACCCCGAGAACCCCGAGAACCCTGAGAACCCTGAGAACTCCTGCGCCTATCGTCAGCGCCAAACGCAAGTTGCTGGGGGTTGCCAGGCGGTGGCGGAGCCAGGCGGCGCGTCAGGCTTCGATGACGCCGACCCGGATCGCGTAGCGGACCAGTCCCGCGGTCTCGTGCACGTCGAGCTTCTCCATGAGGCGGGCGCGGTAGGAATCGACGGTCTTCACGCTCAGCCCCAGCAGGGCCGCGATCTCCTTGGCCGTATTGCCTTCCGCCACGAGCTGCAGGACCTGGCGCTCGCGGGGCGCGAGGGTATCCCCGGGTGCGGGTAGGCCCGAGACGTAGCCGTCGACGACGACGCGGGACACGGCGGCGCTCAGGAACACCTGCCCGCGCACCACCTCGCGAATCCCGCGCACGAGGTCCTCGGCCGCTTGCGTCTTCAACAGGTACCCGCGGATGCCGCCGCGCAGCGCCGCGGCCACGTGGTGTTCCTCCGTGTGCATCGTGAGCAGCAGAACCCCGGTGGACGGCCGGCGCTGCAGGATCTGCCGGCCTGCATCCAGGCCGTTCAGGACCGGCATCATCAGATCGAGCACGGCAACGTCCGGCTCGAGCGCGTCGGCCAGCCTGACCGCCTCCTGCCCGTCGGCCGCTTCACCGACGACGTCGAAACCGGCGCGCTCGAGGAGCGCGCGCAGACCCTGGCGCACGATGCAATGGTCGTCGGCGAGCAGTATTCGCAGCGGCATCTCACGCGCCGAGCGGGACTGTGGCCCGGAGTTCCATGCCGCCCGAGGCTGAGATCGTGCGG
>JANOJK010000693.1:0-5000 GCA_031408165.1 Acidobacteriota bacterium
GCCGCGGTGGCGTTCGAAGCTCTGGAAACGGATCCGGTCGCTTCCCCCTTCAGGCGGAAGGACCAGGAGGAGCGATCGATGCGCCGGCATCGCTCGCGGATCTCGCGGGCACCCTTCTCGAGGCAGCGGGTCTCGCGGTGCCTGACGGCATGCGACAGGGGCCGCTCGGCGCCACGGCGGAGGCCTACGCCGAGACGGAGTACCCGCGGACGGCGGGCTGGCACGACCTCACGGCGCTCGCCTTCGATGAATGGAAGCTGGTGCTGTCGTCCGACACTGAGCTGTACGACGTCAGGGCTGATCCCGGGGAAACACGCAATCTCGCGTCGCAAAGGCCTGCGGCGGTGGATGGCGCCAGAAAGCGCATAGCCGCGTTGCGCGGCGCGAAGGCTCTGGCGTCGGCCTCCCCGGTGCCGCCCGACGCCGCCGAACGCCTGCGGGCGCTCGGGTATGTGTCGGGGACGTCCGCGCCCGCGGACGGCCGGGCACCGAACCCGGCCCGGCACGTTGCCGCCTGGAACACGTTCGAGCGCGAGCTGTCGCGGCTGAGCGACGGGGGGGCGCGTGGGGCGGTGTCCGGACTGGAGAAACTGGCGCGCGCGTATCCCGATGCACCGGTGTTCCAGGCGACATACGCGCGCGCCCTGAAGGATACGGGGCGGGCGTCACAGGCTGTGGCGATCTACCGCCGCCTGGTGGCGCGATGGCCGGATGATGCGGCGCTCTATCACGACCTCGCCGTAGCCGCCAACGCGGCCGGCATGCCGGCGGAAGCCGCGCGCGCGGAGCAGGCGTCGCTCGCGCTGCAGCCGTCCAACGCGGCCGCCGCCAATGGATTGGGGCTGATCTTGGTAGGTCAGGGCAAGACCGCCGAAGCAGTCGGTGCCTTCGAGAAAGCCACCATCGGTGACCCGGGCAACGCGACCTTCTGGACGAACCTTGGCAATGCCCGCCGTGAACGCGGAGACGCGGCGGCTGCAGAGGAGGCGTATCGCCGCGCTCTCGATGCCGACCCTCGTTCGGCCGACGCCGCGAACGGCATGGGCGCCCTACTGGTCCAGATGCACCGTGCGCCGGAGGCGATTGGCTGGTTCGAACGGGCGCTCGCCGGCGCTCCGGGATTCATCGAGGCCAGGTTGAATCTCGGCATCGCGTACCAGGAAGCCGGTAACCGCGAGAAGGCGATCGAGACTTATCGGCGCGTCCTCGCGGACGCCGACGGCAGCAGTCGCGAATACCGGGCGGCGGGGGAGTTGCTCACCGCGATTGGACGTTAGCGACGCGCCACTAAAAAACGGCTGGCCCGCCTTTGCGAACCAGCCGTCAGCGAAAACTACTTACCTGTCGACGACGACAACGAGCGCCGCTAGAACGAGAAGCGGAACCCAACCTGCCCGACGCGCTGTTCGGGCTGCTGGAAGTCTCCCGCGTAGTTCTGCGGACGGAGGAAGTCGGGGTTGGCGAGGCCAGTGCCGAGCAGCCGCGTCGTGGTGAACCCGGCCGGGTTCTTGGCGTTGAAGAGATTGAAGATCTCGCCAATGGCTTCGACCCTCGCGCTACCCATCAGCCGGAACCCACGCGAGAGCCGCAGGTTCATCTGACTGCGCTTGGCGCCGCGGCCGCAGTTGTAGGTCTCGCAGGCGCCGAGCTCCTTCACCTTGACCGTGCCATCCGAGTTCAGACCGTCGAAGGCGTACGCCTTCGCCGGAATGTCGTTGCGCTCGCTGTTCTGGTTCAGGTCGAGGCCTTCGGTGGTCGACACCGGCAGCGCCGAGCGGAACAGGAAGATCGGCGCGATGGTGAAGCCCTTGACCATGAAGATCCCGGCGATCGTACCCTGGTGCCGCGCGTCGGTGCGCGAGTTCGGGCCATTGACCTTCGGGTCGGTGTAGAGCAGCGTCGCATCCTGCAGGAGGTTGGCGTTGAGCTCGTCGGCCGCGGTGCCGAGCACGCTGCGCGCTTTGGCCAGCGTATAGGTCGCGGTGAGGTCGATGCCATTCGTCATCCGGCGCTTGAAGCCGAAGATGCCTGCGGTGTAGTCGCTCTTTCCCTGGCTGATCGCCGGACGAGTGCCAAGGGCATTCGGCGTCAGGCCGGTAAAGGCCAGGACGCGGGGTGCTGACGGCTGCCCCACGGGACGCACGTTCAGCCGCGGCCGCGAATTGAGGTCACGGCCGTCAGCGCGCACGAAGTCCGCGGTGAAGACCGTGTTGCCCGCCAGCTGGTGCGACCAGCCGAACGACGTTTGCCGCGTGTAAGGCAGTTGCAGGCGCGGATCGGTGAACTGGCCGAACAGCGGAATCGAGCTGGTGTCGGCCTGGTTCTGCGACAGGATGTTGGCGACCGGCTGGCCCACCCGGTAGAAGGATCCATCGAGGTTGCGGATGCCGCTCTGGTCGTCGACGTTCAGCACTGTGCCGAACCCCTTGCCGGTGGCATCGCTGGCGGCGAACAGTGCGTTGGAGTTCGTGTACGCCATGTCCATGTAGATGCCCCACCCGGCGCGGACGACGTCGCGGCCGTCGCCACGGAGGTCCCATGCGAGGCCCAGCCGCGGCTGCCAGTTGTTCTTGTCGTCCTGCGGCGTCTGGCCGAAGTTCTCCAGCCCGCGAATTCCCTGGAACCGGCCCGCGGCGCCGGCGGCCTGGAACTTGACGAAGTTCGGATTCTTCGACTGGTCGAACTGGTAGCCGGTGATGAGGTCGTAGCGGAGGCCCAGGTTGGCCGTCAGGCGATCGGTCACGTGCCAGTCGTCCTGCACGAACCAGGCGTACTGCTTCAGCGGAATGTTAGCCGAGGCGTCGCCGTCGTTCAGCGTCACGGTCGACAGCGGTCCGTTGATGTTGTTGTCGAGATGCGTGTACTGCAGCACGCCCTTGCCGGAGTTGAACGTGATGAACAGTCGCGGCTCGTTGATGAAGTTGACGCCCGTCTTGAAGTCGTGCCCAAGGCCGCCGAAGCCCGACACGTGCCAGGAGAAGTCATTACGGAACTGGTACTTCTGCTGCTCTGTCGTCTGCGGCGTGTTGACGCTCTGGCCGGTGAAGAGGCCGTTCGGGAACGACTGATACGGGTCGGTGCTCGCGGCGCCGATGTGGTTGCGGAAGTCGGCGAACTGGAAGATGAACTCGTTCAACCGCGAGCCCTTCATCACGAGATTGTGATTCAGGTTGATCGAGTTGAAAGAGTTCGCGCTGTCGCCCCACCCGTTGGGTGTGGTGTGCGAGTTGGCGCCGTAGGGCTGGGTGTTGGTGTTGCGGCCGTAGCGAACCGACAGGTATTGCTGCGTGCTTAGCTGCGAGGTCACCTTGCCGGTGAACAGGTTTTCGCGATAGGGCGTCGGGTAGACGCCGTCCAGCGCCGGGAAAATGCCCGACGTGTTGACCGCCTGCGTCGTGTCCTGCTGGGTGCGCTCGGCGGCGGCGAAGAAGTGCGCCTTGTCTTTCATGATCGGCCCGCCGAAGCTGCCGCCGAACTGATTGCGGCGGTAGTCCCCCTTCACGGGGTCCTTGCTGGCGGCCTTGCCCGCCAGCAGCTCGGTCTCGGTGACGGCGTTCATCGACTTGTCGCGGAACAGTTCGAAGAAGCTGCCATGCGGGTCGTTGGTCCCGGACTTGGTGATGATGTTCATCACGCCGCCCTGGCTGCGCCCGTACTCCGACTTGGAGCGTGACGTCACGAAGTTGAATTCCTGGATCGCTTCGAGCGGGAAGAGCTGCAGCAGGCCGCCGACCGTGTCGTCGTTGTTGTCGCCGCCATCGATCTGGTAGTTGACGTTGCGGCCGTTCCCGCCGTTGATCTGGGGCGAGAACTGCGTGCTCTTGGTCGGGTCGCTGTGGAAGCCGAGGCCCACGCCCGGGATGGTCGCCGCGAGGTTGGCGAACTGCCGGCCGTTCAGTGGCAGGTTCTCGATCCGCGTCGTGTCGACGACGCCGCCCACCGACGAAGTGGAGGTCTGGATGAGCGGCGATTCCGCCGTCACGCTGACGCTCTCGGAGACGCCCGCCACCTTGAGATCGATGTTCAGGTCAACGGTGGAGCCGATGTTGACGATGATGTCCTTGCGGTCGGTCGCCTGGAAGCCGGAAAGCTCGGCGCGCACGTCGTAGTTGCCGACGGGCAGCGCGTTGAGGCGGTAGATGCCCTCCGCGTCGGTGACTTCCGAACGCGTGAAGCCGGTCGTGGCGCTCTTGGCGGTGACGTTGACACCCGGCACGGCGGCCTTCTGGGCATCGACAATCCGCCCCTGGATGTTCCCCGTCGTCTGCTGCGCGGCCGCGGACGTCGCCGACAGAGCGAACGTGCAAACCGCGATCATCGCAACGATGATTCTTTTCATTACTACTAGCCTCCGTTGATTAGAAGCTGCGACACCAGTTAGGTTAGGGCGCAGTGACGAATAGCAATAGCAAGTGGTGAACCACAGCGGTTGGGACGAACTCCCGCTGTAACGTGTTGAAAAGGACCATTTTTCTCCGGCCAGATCCAAGTAACTGGATTTGCAATCCTGAATGTCGGGGTTCTAGCGGACCGCGGCCAGAAGCCGCTCCACCTCAGGACGCTGCGGGGCTGCGGCGGGCAGGCGGCGAAGCAGCTCCTCCGCCTCGCGCGCCGCGTCGGTCCGGCGACCGGTCCGGGCGTAGGCGACCGCCAGTCCGAAGCGTGCCTGGTGGAGATCCGGGTCGAGGCTCAGGGCGCGCTCGAGGTGAGGGATGCCGGCGGCGGGCCGGCCGCTGTCGGACAGGAGCAGCCCGAGGTTGGCGCTGACGACCGGGTTATCGGGCTCCGCGTGCTGCGCCTCGGCGAGCGTCCGTTCAGCCGCGGTGAAGTTCTTCGCGGCGGTTTCGCACGCGGCGCGCCCGAGATGCGCGTCGGCGCTCGGCAGGCGCGACGCGATGGCGGCCGTGAAACGCGGAATCGCGTCGGGGCAGCGGCCGGACTCGAGGAGCACGTAGCCCAGGCGCAGGTTGGCCTGCGGGTTCCCGGGATCGGCGCGCAGG
>JANOJK010000706.1:0-13657 GCA_031408165.1 Acidobacteriota bacterium
GCTGGCGCTCGCCGCTGCCTGCGGGCTCTCGCCCGCGGTCTTCGCCCAGTCCAGGCCGACAGACGTCTACGTCAGCGTAGTCGATAGCAAGGGGGATCCGGCGCCCGGCGTGACTACTGAGGACTTTCGCGTCCGCGAGGACGGGGTGGCCCGGGAAGTCCTCAAAGCCGGCCGCGCGACCGAGCCGCTGACCATCGCGCTGCTCGTCGACGACAGCCAGGCGGCGACGCCGGCGATCCAGATGATCCGAGAGGCGATGGATACGTTTCTCAAATCGCTCGACGGCAAAGCGGAAATCGCCCTCGTCACCTTCGGCGACCGGCCCACGATTGTCGTGGACTACACCACCGACCACAAGCGGCTGCAGGACGCCGCTCGGCGCATCTTTCCGCGGTCGGGCGCCGGCGGGGACCTGATGGACGCCCTCGTCGAAGTCGGCAAGGGCATGGAGAAGCGCGAGCCGAAACGCCCCGCGATCGCCGTGCTGATGATGGACAGCTCGGTCGAGTTCAGCAACCGCTATTACGCCAGCGTGGTGCAGGAGCTCGAGAAGAGCGGCGCGGCGCTCCACGTGGTGTCGCTCGGCCAGCCGAGCACGAATCTCACCGACGAGCTCCGCAACCGCAACCAGGTGATCGCGATCGGCACCGAACGTACGGGCGGACGGCGCGACAACGTCCTCGCGCTGACGGCGGCGGCCTCGAAAATGAAACAGCTCGCCGGCGAACTGCTCAACCAGTACGTGGTCACCTACGCCCGTCCCGACACGCTGATTCCGCCGGAGAAAATCGAGGTCACCGTGACCAGGCCCGGATTGACGGCGCGGGCGCGGACGCGCACGGGCGCGGCGGGGGCGAAATGACCTGGCCGCGCCGCGTGGCTTTTACGGTGCTGCTCGCCGCCGCGGCCGCGACGGCGCCAGCCGCCCAGGGGCAGCGGATTCGCAGCGGCGTCGAGCTCGTCTCGCTGAACGTCACGGCCATGGACGGGCAGGGGAAGTTCACGACGGACCTCACCGAGGAAGAATTCGAGGTCTACGAGGACGGCGCCAGGCAGAAGCTGACGTTCTTCTCGAAGACGCAGCAGCCGATCTCGCTGGCGCTGCTGCTCGACACGAGCGCGAGCATGGAGGAGCGCATGCCCATCGCGCAGGAAGCCGCCATCGGCTTCGCGCGGCAGCTCAGGAAGGACGACCAGGCGGAAGTCATCGATTTCGACAGCCAGGTCCGCGTCCTGGCCCCCTTCACCAACGACGGCCCGGCCCTCGAGAAGGCCATCCGCGCGACGACGTCGAACGGCTCGACCTCCCTCTACAACGCGCTGTACATCGCGCTCAAGGAGCTGAAAAAGGTCAAGGCCGGAACCGCCGCCGACATCCGCCGCCAGGCGATCGTCCTCCTGTCCGACGGCGACGACACGTCGAGCCTGATCGAGTTCGACCAGGTGCTCGATCTGGCGAAGCGCTCCGAGGTCGTGATCTATGCGATCGGGCTGCGCCAGGGGGAGATCGCGCGGCGCGAGTTCAAGGAGGCGGAGTTCGTCCTGAAGCAGCTCGCGACGGAGACGGGCGGGCGCGCCTACTTCCCCACCGACGCGCGCGAGCTCGCGAAGATCTACCTGACCATCTGGGACGAGCTCTCGAGCCAGTACGCCATTGCGTACTCGTCCGCCAACCCGAAACGCGACGGCGCGTGGCGACGGATCCAGGTGCGCCTGCTGCGCCCGAACATCACGCCGCGCACCAAGCAGGGCTATTACGGCCCGACCGGATCGTAGCGCCTGCCCGGCTCAGCAGCCGTGCGTCAGGTCATGATCCGTGAGCCCTGAGCCATGACGACAGCCTTTTTTCCCTTCGTTCTCTATGCCGCGGCGGCCGCGGCGTACGTGGCGAATTTCTCGCACCCCAAAGAGCGGACCGGCCGCCTGGCGACGGCGCTGCTCGGCGGCGCCGTCCTCGCCCACACGTTCCTCATCGGCATGAAGACGATGGAGGGGGGCTATGCGCCGCTCGTCGGCACGACGGCGGCGGTGTCCGCCTTCGTGTGGCTGCTCGCCCTCGCCTACCTGTACGTCGAGCTCACGACCAACGAGCGCGCGATGGGCGCCTTCGTCAGCGTGCTGCTCGCGGCCCTGGCGGTGTTGCCGGTGCTGAACAGCCAGGTCGACGAGCGGCCGGCGCTGCTGCGCAGCCCGCTGTTCACGGTCCACGTGCTGTCGATGCTCCTGGCCTACGCGAGCTTCGCGCTGGCGTTCGTGATCGGCATCACCTACGTCCTGCTGTTCAAGGAAATCAAGGCGAAGCACCTGGGTTTCTTCTACGCACGACTCCCGTCGTTGCAGACGCTCGACCTGATGAACGCCCGCGCGGTCGTGGTCGGCTGGGTGTTCCTCACGTGCGGGCTGGTCATCGGCGGCGTCTGGGCGAGCCAGATCGGTGAATCCCCGGATCCACGCGCGCAGGCGATGTCGCTCGCCGATCCGAAGATCCTGGTCGCGCTCGTGTCGTGGGGCACCTACTCGTTTGCGCTCTTCGCGCGGCGCGCCATCGGGTGGAGCGGGCGGCGCGCGGCCTGGCTCTCGGCGATTGCGTTCGTCCTCGTGCTCCTGAATCTGGTGCCGGTCGGGTACTTCCTGACCCGGAGCCATAACTTCTAGCCATGCGACTCTTCGCGGTCGGCGTCAGCCACAGGACCGCGCCGGTCGAGCTCCGGGAATGCGTGGACTTTGCGCGCCGCGGCGTGGAGGCCGCGCTGGCGGCCCTGACGGCCCGCCATCTCACGATCGAAGCGGTCGTGCTCTCGACCTGCAACCGCGCCGAGATCTACGCCGGCGCCGAATCTGACGAGGCCGCCGAGTCCTGCGGACGCTTTATCAGCGAATACCACGGGGTGGCGTGGGACACTCTGGCGCCGCACGTCGTCATCTACCGCGGGCCCGAGGTCGCGGATCACCTGTTCCGGGTCGCCGCCGGGCTCGACTCGCTGGTTGTCGGCGAGCCGCAGATCCTCGGGCAGGTCAAGGAGGCCTTCGCCACGGCCACCGGGCTGAAGTCGACCGGCGCGCTGACGAACCGGCTGTTCACCTCGGCCTTCAGCGTCGGCAAGCGGGTGCGCACCGAGACCGGACTCGGCGAAGGGGCCGTCTCTGTCAGCTACGCCGCCATCGCGCTGGCGAAGAAGATCTTCGGCAAGCTCGAGGGTCTCGACGTCCTGATTCTCGGCGCCGGCGAGATGGCGAAGCTCACCGGCACGCACCTGCAGGCGCAGGGGGTGAAGGGGCTGACGATCGCGAGCCGCACGCTCGAGAGCGCGCAGGCGCTCGCGGCGCAACTGCACGGGCGGGCCACGCCGTGGGCGGCGATCGGCGAGGCGCTCGCGAACGCCGACATCGTCGTCACCGCGACGGGATCGAGCGAGCCGGTGCTGACGCGCGCCGGGGTGGAGGAGGCGATGCGCCCGCGGCGGAGCCGTCCCCTGTTCATCATCGACATCGCGGTTCCGCGCGACGTCGAGAGCGAGGTGGGCCGGCTCGACCAGGTGTTCCTCTACAACATCGACGATCTGCAGGCGATCGTGAAGGAAAACCTCGCGAGGCGGACCTCCGAGGTGGAGCGCGCCGAGGTGATCGTCTGCCAGGAAGTCGAGCGCTTCCGGGCGTGGATGCAGTCGCGCGAGGTCGTGCCGACAGTGATCGCGCTGCGCCAGCGTTTCGAGGCAATCCGCGTGGCCGAGCTGCTCCGGCTCGAACCCAAGCTGTCGGGGCTCCCGCCCGAGGCGCGCGCGCGGGTAGACGAGATCACCCATCTGCTCGTCGAGAAGCTGCTGCTCACGCCCACCGAGCGGTTGAAGGCGGGCGATTCCAGCCAGGCGGTCGCCGACGCGGACGCGCTCAACCGGCTGTTCAGCCTGACGTCGAACAAGCAGGACCCCAAGGATTCATGAACCCGCTGCGCATAGGCACGCGAGGCAGCCCGCTCGCACTCTGGCAGGCGCGCACCGTGGCCGCCTTGCTCGACGCCCAGGGACAGCCGAGCGAGATCTGCATCATCAGGACGGCCGGCGACCGCCTCCAGCAGGCGCCGCTCTCGGAACTGGGCGGCAAGGGGCTGTTCGTCAAGGAAATCGAGGAGGCGCTGCTGGCCGGCGCGATCGACCTGGCGGTCCACAGCGCGAAGGACATGTCGGTGACCCTCCCCGACGGCCTCGGCGTCCTGGCGGTCCTGCCGCGCGAGGATTCCCGGGATGCGCTGGTGCTGCCGCAGGGGCGGATCGCGCTTGGCGCGCGGCCGGGAATCGGCACCGGCAGCGTTCGCCGGAGCGCGCAGCTGTGCCGGCGTCATGTCGATGCGCGGTTCCTCCCCATTCGCGGCAACGTCGACACGCGTCTCAGGAAGCTCGACGCCGGCGAGTACGACGCGCTGGTACTGGCGGTCGCCGGGCTGACCCGGCTCGGCCACTCGGGACGCATCTCGATCCGGATCCCGCACGACGAATGCGTCCCGGCGCCCGGGCAGGGGATTGTCGCGATCGAGGCCTGTCTCGATCGCGAGGACGTGGCCGCCGCGCTGCGGTCGATCAACCATGGCGAGACCGCGGCGTGCTTCGAGGCGGAGCGCGCGGTGGTGTCCGCGCTGGGAGGCGGCTGCGAGCTTCCACTCGGGGCGATCGCGGTGCCGGCGGGCACGCGCCTCGAGATGCAGGCGATCGTCGCCTCGCCCGACGGCGCGCGGTACGTCAGGGAGCGTGCTCAGGGGGACGCGTCCCGGCCGGCCGAGCTGGGCGCGGCGCTCGCCGCCCGCCTGGCGGCCGCGGGCGCCATCGCCATTCTGGACGAAGTACGGTACTGATAGAGGCAGCGGCGCGATGCAGAAGAGCCCTTGCGTATTCATCGTCGGCGCGGGCCCCGGGGACCCGGGGCTGATCAGCGTGCGCGGGCAGCGGCAACTCGAGGGCGCCGACGTGGTGGTCTACGACCACCAGGTGCATGCGAGGCTGCTTCGATCGGCACGTCACGGCGCGGAGAAAATCGATGTGGGCCCCGCGGCGCCGCGACCGTTGGACCAGGACGCGATCTCCCTGCTGCTCGTCGAGAAGGCGCGCGAAGGCAAGACGGTCGTGCGCCTGAAGGTGGGCGATCCGTTCGTGTTCGACAGCGGCGGCAAGGAAGCGCTCTTCCTGCACGAGCAGCAGATCCCCTTCGAAGTGGTGCCCGGCATTCCGGGGACCATCGCGATCCCGGCGTACGCGGGCATTCCGCTGACGTATCCAGGCAGCGGAGACATCGTCACGCTGATCCGGGGAAACGAGGCGGAGACCGACGCCCCGCCGACGGTGGACTGGGCGCGGCTCTCGGGTCTCGACGGGACGCTCGCCAGCCATGCGGGGGCGCGGCAGATCAGGGCGATCGCGAACGCCCTGCTCGCGCATGGCCGTGCGCCGGAGGAATCCGCGGCCCTGATCTACGGCGGGACGACCGCGGCGCAGGAGACCATCGTCGGCACGCTCGGGACCATCGTCGAACGCGCGCGCCTGCAGGAGCCCGCGGTGCTGGTCATCGGCGCCGTCGTGGGGCTGCGCGAGCACCTGCGCTGGTTCGACGATCGCCCGCTCTTCGGCCGGCGGATCGTGGTCACCCGGTCGCGCGAGCAGGCCGGCGAGCTCGTCGACATGCTCGAGGCGCGCGGCGCCGAAGCCATCCAGGCCCCGACGATCCGGATCGCGCCGACCGAGGATCTCGAGGGGCTCGATCGCGCGTGCGCGGATGCCGGAGCCTATGACTGGATCGTCTTCACGAGCACGAACGCGGTCGAGGCCTTCATGCAGCGGATACTCGCGAACGGCGACGTCCGGGATCTGAAGGGGGTCCGCCTGTGCGCGATCGGGCCGTCCACCACGCAACGGGTGTCGCGGTACGGGCTGCGCGTCGACCTGACGCCGGACGAAGCGACGTCGGACGCCGTCATCGACGCGCTTCGCTCGACGGGCGACGTGCAGGGCAAGCGATTCCTGCTGCCGCGCGCCGACATCGCGCGAGAGGTGCTCGCCGACCAACTGCGCGATGCCGGCGGCGAGGTCAGCGAGGTCGCCGCGTACCGGACCATCCTGGCGGGGAACGAGCCGGACGGCGATCACGACATCTACCGGATGCTCCTCGAGCGCCAGATCGACGCCATCACGTTCACCAGCGCCAGCACCGTCAGGAACTTCGCGAAGATCTACGGCGAGGAACAGGCCGTCGACCTGTTGCGGACCACCGTGGTGGCCTCGATCGGCCCGGTGACCGCCGAAGCCGCGCAACAGCTCGGCATCGAAACGACGGTCATGCCGGAGCGGTACACCATTCCGGACCTCGTCGACGCGCTGGTCGCGCATTTTGCCGCGAAAGTGAGCGTCAACCGTTAACCGTTCACCGTTGAGGTTCGCCCTCGCCGTTCGAGTTCACGGCTCGCCGTGTCGGTGGCCATTGACATGAATCTGACGCACCGCCCGAGACGCCTCCGCCGCACCGCGGCCATCCGATCGCTCGTGCGCGAGACGCGCCTGAGCCCCGAGAACTTCCTCTACCCCCTCTTCGTCGTGCCGGGAGAAGGGCGCCGCCGGGAGATCGGCTCGATGCCGGGAGTGTTCCAGCTCTCGGTGGACGAGATCGTCAAGGAAGCGGCGGCCGCGAAGGGCGAAGGGGTGCCGGGCGTTCTGCTCTTCGGATTGCCGCCCGAGAAGGACGCCGGGGGAACCGGCGCCGCCGACCCCGAGGGCCCGGTCCAGACGGCCGTGCGCGCGCTGAAGAAGGAAGTTCCAGGCCTGCTGGTCGTGACCGACGTGTGCCTCTGCGAGTACACCTCGCACGGCCACTGTGGACTGCTGGATGGCGAAGAAATCATCAACGACGCGACCGTCGAGGAGCTGGCGCGCGCCGCGCTCTCGCACGCCGCCGCCGGCGCCGACATCGTCGCCCCCTCCGACATGATGGACGGCCGGGTCGGACGCATCCGCGAAAAGCTGGACGGCGCCCGGTTCACCCAGGTCGCGATCATGGCCTACGCCGCGAAGTACTGTTCCGCCTTCTACGGCCCGTTCCGGGACGCCGCGAATTCGGCGCCGGCCTTCGGGGACCGCCGCTCGCACCAGATGGATCCCGCGAACGTGGAAGAGGCGCTGCGCGAGGTCGCGCTCGACCTCGACGAGGGAGCCGACATCGTGATGGTGAAGCCCGCACTCCCGTATCTCGACGTGATCGCGCGCGTGAAGGAAGAGTTCGGCGTCCCGACCGCCGCGTACCACGTGAGCGGCGAGTACGCCATGCTCAAGGCTGCCGCGCGCAACGGCTGGATCGACGAGCCGCGCGCGATGATGGAAACATTGACCTCCATCCGTCGCGCGGGCGCGGACATCATCATTACGTACTACGCTCGGGAGGCTTCGCGACTCCTCGCGTGACCCAGGCTCAGAGACTTGCCGGGCCTTGAGAAGTGCCCCACGAACGACCGTGTTCTTCACGGCAGCTCCGCGACAAAAAGCACTTGTTTAAAAACTAACTCTAGACCATAATATCGACTATGATTATGGTCAATATCGCGGACGCCAAGGCGAGGCTTTCCGAATATCTCGAGGCGGTCAGCCAGGGAGAGACGGTCGTGATCTGCCGGCACAACCAGCCGGTAGCCGAGTTGCGGGCGACCGAGGCACGCCGGACGGCGCCGCGCGATCTGACGCCGATGTTCCCCGGAGAGACGTTCGTCACCGACGCCTTTTTCGAGCCCATGCCCGAACACGAACTCCGGGAGTGGGAGGGGGTCGAGGTGTTCCCCGCTCGTGTCGCTGAACGGCACGCCGACTACCGCACCGCTCCGGCCCGGCCGGGCAAAGCGAAACGCCGGTCGTGAAACTGCTGCTGGATACGTGCACGCTGATCTGGCTGCTGACCGGCGAACGGCCGCTGCCGGAGCGCGTACGCCTGGCGATCCGGGACGGGGACGTCCTTCTGAGCGCCGCCTCGGCCTGGGAGATCGCGATCAAGCACGCGCGGGGCACGTTACGCTTCAGCCAGTCGCCGGAGCGCCTCGTTCCGTCGGCGCGGGAGCGTTACGGATTCCAGTCGCTGCCCATCGACGAAGAGTCGGCCCTGCACGTCGCCAAGCTCCCGCTGCTGCACGCCGACCCGTTCGATCGCATGCTCGTCAGTCAGGCCATCGTCCATGGACTGACGATCGTCACGCCGGATCCGCTCGTCACGCAGTATCCTGCGCGGACGATGTGGTGAGCGCGTCATCCTGAGCGCCGGACGACCGCCTGCCATCATGCGCACCTGAGAGCGGTCAGTGGATCGATTCCGGACGCGCGGCGCGCCGGAACGTAGGCGGCCAGCGCCGCCGCGGCGATCAGGACGCCGCAGGCAATCGCGATCGACATGGGATCGATCGGCGAGATCCCGAACACGTACTGCCGGATCACGCGCGCGAGCGGAACGAGGGCCAGCAGGCCGGCCAGCCCGCCGGCCACGACGGGGCCCATCGCGCCGCGGAGGACGAGGCGAAGGACGCCTCCGGCGTCGGCGCCGAGCGCCATCCGGATGCCGATCTCGGAGGTCCGCTGCGCGACGCTGAACGACACGACACTGCCGATGCCGAGAATGGTGAGGCCGAGCGCGAGTCCGGCAAAGACCGCGAGCAGCCAGGCCAGGGCGCGGCGATCGCCGTAGGTCGCCGCGAGCGTGTCGGACAGGCGGCGCACCGCGGTGACCGCGACCTGTCGATCGATCGACGCGAGCCTGCCCGTGACCTCGTTCGACAGTGCCAGCGGATCGCCCGACACCGCTCGCACGACGAGCGTCGCGCCCGCCTGCGGAAACTGCCCGTATGCCACGTAAATCTCCGGCGTGAAGCCCTTCAGCATGCCGCCGCGCCGGGTGTCGCCGACGACCCCGACGATCGGCATGTTCTGCATCTCGGGAATCTTCACGCCGCTCACGCGCTTGCCGAGCGGATCCTCGCCGGGGAAGAACCGGGTCACGAACGACTGGTTCACGATGACGGAGACCGGCGCGCCGGGGCGCTCGGCCGCGCCGAAATGACGGCCGCGCAGCAGCGGAATGCCCATGGTGTCGAAGTACCCGTCGCTCACCGCCGCGGCCTGCGCCACCGGCTCGCGGCCAGCCTCGAACGGCCGCTCGGGCAGGTTGATGTTGGGCGCCCACGTGAAGCCGGTGTAGTCGAACGGCCACGACACCGCGGCGCTGGCGACGGCGCCGCCGTGCATCGACTCGACGAGCCTGGCCGCGAACGAACGCACTGATTCCGCGGAGCTGTTGCGCGACGGCTGGATCATCCGGACGGCGATCAGCCCGTCCGCGCGAAAGCCCGGATCGACACCAGCGAGAACGGCCAGCGTCCTCTGCATGAGCACCGCGCCCCGCGAGCAGCACGACGACGAGCGCGACCTCGATGCCGACGAGGAGCGACCGCGCACGCGCGGTGCGGGGCGTCGCCGTGCCGCCCGAGCCGTTCAGCCGCAGGACCTGCATCAGGTCAACGCGGGACAGGTGCAGGGCGGGCGCGAACGAGAACAGGAGCGCCGTGACCACAGCCAGGAGCGCGGCGAACGCCAGCACGAACGGATCGATCGTGACGTCGGTCGCGCGCGGCAGCACGAAGCCCGGCACGCTGCGGAGAAGACGCACGCCCCAGGCCGCGAGAATCAGCCCCGCCGCGCCGCCGGTCAGCCCGAGTGCGAGCCCTTCGATCACGAACAGCCGGGCGAGCCGGCCGCGCGTGGCGCCGAGCGCCGAGCGGATCGACGTTTCGCGCTCGCGCCGCACGCCGCGCGCGAGCAGGAGGTTCGCCACGTTGGAGCAGGCGATGAGGAGCAGCACGCTGACCGCGGCGAACAGTGCCTGCAGCGTCGGACGGATGCCGCCTGCCACCGAATCGATGATCGGCGTCAGGAACACACCCATCTGGTGGTTCGAGGCCGGGTACTGCCGCTCGAGGGCGGCGGCGATCCCCGTCATCTCGCGCTGCGCCTGGTCCAGATCGACGCCGTCGCGCAGGCGCGCAAGCACCTGGAAGCCCGGGTGGTTGGCGCGATCGAGCTGCATCGGCGCCAGGAGCCTGGCGCGCATCGGAAACCAGACGTCGACGTTCTGGAACCCCGTCCCGGCCGGCAGCACGCCGACGAGCGTCACGGGCTCGTCCCCGATCGTCACGACAGTGCCAATCGCCGACGGATCGCCGCCGAAGCGGCGCTGCCAGAGCCGGTCGGACACGACCGCGACGGCCGGCGCGTCGGGCTCCTCTTCCGCCGCCGTGAACAGGCGGCCCCTCGCCGCGGAGACCCCGAGCACCGTGAACAGGCGCGCCTCCGCATTTCCGGCCGGAAAGACCTCAGCCGGGCCGTCCACGCCCCCGATCACGGCGCTGCCGATGGTCAGGTAGATCGCCATGTCCGAGAACACCCGGTTGCGCACCCGCCAGTCGATGAAGTTCGGATACGAGACGTTCAGACGGAACCCCGGCCGCCCTTCGCCGACGCGCACGAGGCGATCCGGACGTTCGTAGGGGAGCGGCTTGAGCAGGACCCCGTAGACGGCGGTGAAGATCGCGGTGTTGGCGCCGATGCCGAGGGCGAGCGTCAGGACCGCCGCGATCGTGACCCCGGGGCTGGCGGCGAGCGATCGGAACGCGTAGCGAATATCACCCGGCATCGGTTCGCTCCATGGTGCAGCCTGACCACCCTCCGCCGGGGCTGCGGCGGTCCGCCGCGGCGCGACGAGGCCGGCCCTACGGGAGGCCTGCCTACAAGGCCGCGACAATCAACGTCGCGTCGTCTTCGTAGGTGCCGCCGTTGAACGCTTCGATGTCGCGCAGCATCGCGGCGAGCATGTCGTCGGCGCCGAGCGCGCGGTGCTGCGACGCGGATGAGGCGATCCCGTCCTCGCCGAACTCCTCCCCGGCGGCATTGCGCCCCTCGGTGATGCCGTCGGTGTAGAAGATCAGGCGATCGCCGGGGCCGAGCGCGAAGTCCCCCTGCTCGTAGGTGCTGTCGGCGAACACGCCGAGGACCGTTCCGCCCGGCGACAGGGTGTCGATGGTGCCGTTGGCGCGAATCAGGAGCGGCGGGTTGTGCCCCGCGTTGGCGAAGGTCAGCTTGCCGGCGGTGATGTCGATGCGCGCGTAGCAGAACGTCACGAACCGCCCGCTCGCCATATTCCGGCACAGGAGCCGGTTCACGCTCGTGGCCACCGATCCGGGCGCCGCGCCATCCTGCGCGAAGGCGCGGACCGCCGCCTGCAGGTTCGACATCAGCAGTGCCGCCGGCACTCCCTTGCCGGCGACGTCCGCGATGTAGACGCCCATCGCCCCCCCGCCGAACGTCAGCATGTCGAAGCAGTCCCCCCCTACGCCGTTGGCCGGCTGCCAGGAGGAGGCGAGCCCGAGGCCGGCGAGCTGCGGCGTCGTCGTCGGGAGCAGCCCGCGCTGGATCAGCCGCGCGTCCTCGAACTCGCGCCTCTGTTTCGCGTCGCTGCGCCTGGCCGCCTGCGCGTCCTCGATCTCCCGCTGGAGGATCTCGAGCAGCGTGACGTCTTCCCACGGTTTCTGGACGAAGCTGCGCGCTCCGTGCCGCATCGCCTCCACCGCGGTGTCGACGCTCCCCCATCCCGTCATCACGACGATGGGCAGCGACGGGTCGAGGGCGCGCACCTTGGGGATGAGCTCGAGCCCTTCTCGTCCGGAGGTCGTATCCCGGCTATAGTTCAAGTCCATCAGCAGCAGATCGAAGGGGCGCTCGCGCAGCCGTTCGAGCACCGCGTCGGTGGAGCTGACGAATTCCGGCTCGTACCCCTCGCCGGTGAGGAGCCAGCGGAGGGCTTCGAGCACATCGGGCTGGTCGTCGGCGACGAGGACGCGTGAGGCGATCCGGGGGCGGGTGCCCATGGTGGACGTGTTCAACATTGCCGTCGGGGACGCAATCACAAAGCCCGTGCCATGCGGCTGCGCGTGAAAGCCTGCAAACGGTGACGGTCTGCCCGCGACGCGGTCCCAACGGTCGCAGGAGCGGGACGGACGGTCGCACGCGCGCGACAGGACCGGCCGTCTCCAGCTCCGCCCGGCCGCGGGACCGTTGGCATGTATCTTACTTGTGACCCCGGAACCGATGGCCGAAACGACACCCTTACGGATCCTGATTGCCGACGATCAGCAGGACATCATCGACGCACTGCGCTTCCTCCTGCTCGACGAAGGCTACGAAGTCATGCCCGCCCGCTCTCCCGGCGAAGCACTCGAGCGCCTCGAAGCCTCGGATTTCGACCTCGTCGTCCTGGATCTCAATTACACCCGGGACACCACGTCCGGCCAGGAAGGCTTCGACCTGATGGAGCGGATCCGGGCGCTGGATCCCTCGCTGCCTGTGCTCGTCATGACCGGCTTCAGCAGCGTCGCCGGGGCCGTCGAGGCCATGCGCCGCGGGGCGCGCGACTACATCGAGAAGCCGTGGGACGATGACAAGCTGCTGGCGGCGGTGCGGACACAGATCGAGCTGCGCCGGGCGGTGCGGCGCAATCAGCGGCTCCAGGAAGCCAATTCGCGGCTGCAACGCGGCGCGACCCCGGCGTTTGTCGGCGAGGCCCCGGGCATCGTCGAGGTCCGGCAGACGATCGAGCGCATCGCGCCCTCGGATGCGAGCGTGCTCATCACCGGCGAGCACGGCACCGGCAAGGAGGTGGTGGCGGCGTGGCTCCACGCCCTCGGCAATCGCCGCGGCAAACAGCTCGTCACGATGAACGCGGGCGGCCTTGCCGAAGGCATCGCGGAAAGCGAGCTGTTCGGCCACGTCAAGGGAGCCTTCACCGACGCCCGCGTCGACCGCATCGGCTGTTTCGAGATGGCCGACGAGGGGACGCTCTTCCTCGACGAGATCGCCACCATGCCGACGCGCCTCCAGGCCAAGCTGCTGCGGGTCCTGCAGACGGGCGAGATGGCTCGCGTCGGCTCGTCGCGCGTGCGGTACGTCAACGTCCGCGTCCTCTCGGCCACCAACGCGGACCTCCACGCCGAGATCGCGGCCGGACGGTTCCGGGAGGATCTGCTCTATCGCCTGAACACCGTGGTCATTCACTTGCCTCCGCTGCGTGACCGGCGGGGCGACATCGACGCGCTCGCGCGGCATTTCCTGGCGATCTACGCGGCGCGCTACGGCAAGCCGATCGCCGCGTTCGAGCCGGAGGCCGGCGCGATGATGCAGGGACACGCGTGGCCCGGCAACGTGCGCGAGCTGGCGCACAGCATCGAACGGGCGGTGCTGATGGCGGATCCGGCGGCGACGACGATCGCGGCGCGGCACCTGAGCCTCCGTGCGCGGAGCGGCGCCGACCCGCCGGCCGCCGCGGACCTCTCGCTCGAAGAAGCCGAGCGCGTCTTCATCGAAAAGGTGCTGGCGCGGCACAACGGGGACGTCCGCCTGGCCTCGGAGCAGCTCGGCATGAGCCGGAGCGCGCTCTACAGGCGCCTGCAGCAATATGGCGTCCGTGAATAACCACTCGGGAGACGCGAACGGAGCGGAGCGAGCTGCGAAGAGCGAGCGTACTGAATGCTGAATGCTGAATGCTGAATGCTGAATGCTGAATGCTGAATGCTGAATGCTGAATGCCGAATGCTGAATGC
>JANOJK010000823.1:0-3054 GCA_031408165.1 Acidobacteriota bacterium
ACGAATCCCTTGTTGTCGTCGGAGATATACAGCGCCCCATCGGCTCCCGTGGCAAGCCCCGCCGGGCGGCCCAGTACCTGTCCGTCCTTGAGCCAGCCGGTGACGAAATCTTCCACGCCTGTTGGCTTGCCGTCCTTGAACACGACGCGCACGACTTTGTAGCCGATCCGCTCTTTGCGTGCGTTGGGACTGGATCCGTGCAGGGCCACGAACATCGCGCCGCGGTACTCGGCGGGGAACCTGTCGCCGGTGTAGAAGCGCAGATCGATCGGCGACAAATGCGGCTGAAGCGCGAGCGCCGGAGGCGTGGCGTCGGCGGCTTTCAGCGAACCTTTCGCGGCGGTCAACTTCGCATTCGGCTCATTGTTGTCGATGAAATATGGCCAGCCATAGTGCTTCCCGTCTTCGACGCGGTTGATCTCGTCGGCCGGCTTCTCCTCGCCGTGCCCGTCTTCGCCCATGTCGTCCGCCCACAGCACGCCGGTCCCGGGATCCCAATCGAACCCGATGGCGTTGCGCAGGCCTTTGGCGTATGGCCGGCCGCCGCTACCGTCGGCGTTGTAGACCATGATCGTGGTGCGCCGAGGGTCCTCGTCTTCGCAGAGATTGCACGACGATCCGATCGCGACATAGAGCTTGCCGTCCTTGCCAAAGCCAATCGTCCGCGTCCAGTGCGAGGTCGTCGAGACGGGCAGGTCCACCACTTTTTCAGGCGGGCCCTGGACCTTGCCGTTCGCGTACTTCACGCGCAGGACCGTCGGGTTCGTCGCGACATACAGGTAGCCCCCGTTGAACGCCACGCTGTGCGGACGGGTCAGGTCACCGAGCACGACGTCGACGCTGTCGGCCTTGCCGTCCTTGTCACGATCGGGCAGCGCCACGACGTCCCCTTTCGACTGCCGCGCCACGAACAGTACGCCGTCCGGACTGACGGCCATCAGGCGACCGTTGGTCACGTCTGAGGCGAAGACCGTGGCGGTGAATCCGGCAGGCACAACCAGTTGCGCCGGAACGGCTGGCGCTGCCGGTTGTGACGGTGGCGCTGCCGTCTGGCCGGCCGCAGAGACTGCGGAAACAAGCCACGCGCAGCAGGCGATGAGCACGCCGGTCGGGAAGTTCTTCATGGGCGCGATTATAGTGTCGCGCCACGCCATCGCGAAGCCCAAACCGGATGGAAAGGTGAGGGCTGCCTGACAGCGTTTGCAGCCCGACGGCGGCCGGTGCGATCATCAACGTTCATCCGCCGGCCGGAACGGCGACACCGATGGCCGGCGTCAGAGTTCTGTTGTTGTCAGACGAGGCTGCGGTGGAGCACCCTGAGCCTTTACCGATGCATGGCATCCATCGTCAGGTCGTTGAGCAGTTGATCCGCGACAACGGAGGCAGCGTCGCGCATCTGGAAACCGACGAGCGATGCGGGAGGGAGTGGGTTGGCTACAGATACTTCGTCAGAAGACCGGCGCCGCCGCATTGTGAGCGCCGCAGGTAGAGCAGTGGACGCTAAGCGTCTCGCAGGGGGTTCACAATTCCGTGGCAAAGGCCTTGTTCCTCAGTTTACCGCTGCGCGGCCACATCAATCCGTCGTTGCCCTTAGTACACGAACTCGTGCGGCGAGGCGACGAGATCATCTACTACGCGGCCGACAGTTTCGCCGAAGAGATTACGCGAACGGGCGCCCGATACCGACCCTACCGGGACGCGTTCTTGGCCGATCTGAGACAGCTGCCCGCGCGAACCGACGAGCTCTCCTGGCTGCTCATGCGCACCGCGGCGAGCGTGCTCGAGGGGGAGCTGGACGCGTTTCGCACGGAGCGTCCGGACTACGTCATCTCGGATTCCGTGGCTCCATGGGGGCAGTGGGCTGGGAAGATCCTGGGTGTGCCGGTGGTGACGTCAGTCAGCACGTTCGCGTTCAACCGCCGCGTGCTTGCCTTCGGTCTGGCCCACGGGGTCCGGCCCAGAAGCGCCCGGCTGCTCCTGTCCAAACTACGTCACATGAGCAAGGCGTTCGTGCTCCACCGGCGACTGTGTCGCGTGCATGGCGTCAACGGTCCGGGCGTCATGGGCTCGGTGATGGGCCGTTCAGACTTGAACATCGTGTATACGTCGAGGCATTTTCAGCCCTGCGCCGAGACGTTCGACGATCGCTTCCAGTTCGTCGGTCCGATGACGTCCCGGACCGAGACGGTCTCCTTCCCCTGGGAACAGGTGCGGCTTTCCGACGTGGTGTATGTATCGCTCGGCACCTTGTTCAACACGGACACCGCGTTCTACCGGAAATGTTTCGAGGCGTTTGCGGGGCAAAATTTTCAAGTGATTCTGTCCACAGGGGCGAACGTGCCCAGGGAGAGTCTGGGTGTGGCGCCGCCGAACTTCATCGTGGCGTCTCATGTGCCCCAACTCGCCGTGCTCCAGCGCGTCAAGGCATTCGTGACGCACGGGGGTATGAATAGCGTCAGCGAGAGTCTCTCCTACGGCGTGCCCGTGGTTGTCGTTCCCCAGATGGGCGAGCAGGCCATCGTCGGACGCCAGGTGGAACACCTCGGAGCGGGTCTCTGCCTGACGAAGGAGGAGGCCACGGCGGACACGTTGCGTGAGTCGGTTCGGCAGCTTCTCGTAGAGGACCGGTTCCGGAGTCAAGCCGCCACTGTGCGGCAGTCGTTCCACGATGCAGGCGGTGCGGCGCGTGCCACCGAGGCCATCCTCGCGTTCACGAAGCGCGCGCAAACGTGGGGGCTCTTGCAATCGGGTCAGCCTCCCGACAAGATCGAACCGTTGCGCTGAGCGGAGGAGAGAATGAGCCACCCCAGGCCTCGTCATGGTGTTCACCAAACGTCTTCGTGAGGGCGTTCGACGCGGCCGGATCCGATGCAGCGTCCGCATCTGGAAGGGGCTCCACGTCAAGGTGGGCGGCCGATACCCCATGGACGAAGGACATATCGTGGTGGACTCGGTCGCGACGATCGAAATGACGGACATCACCGATGACCTGGCCCGCGAGTCGGGCTTCGACAGTGCGAAGGACCTGATACAGACCGCCACTCATGGCGGCGG
>JANOJK010000873.1:0-11586 GCA_031408165.1 Acidobacteriota bacterium
CTGATCGGGCGCGAGATCGCCGTGCCGCCGGCGCTGGCGCGGCTCTTGAGCCTGCCGCGGCTTGAAGACGATTTGGAGCCGACGATCGACGCGCTGCGTGCGCGGCTGGCATCCGGCGACTGAAGGCCGTACGGATGGCCCCGAGAGGGCCTGGGCATCCGGGCCAGCGATGACCCGGCGAACTCCTTTGTCGATGTGCTCAGGCGATCGGTCGATCGGTCGGTGAACCACTCAGAACGCAAAGAGGCGGAACCGATTGCTCGGCTCCGCCCATATCGTTCACGGATTTCGGCGGCTTACCGTCCGCCGGGCTTCCGCCCAGGACTGCCGGGCTTTCCGCCCCGCTCGTCGTTCGACGCCTTGTGATTGTTCGATTTACCGGGGTCGCATCCCTCAGAGCCGTTGCCGACCCCCTGGTTGCACTTCTTCTTGTCCTTGTTCTTGTCGTTGTCGTCGTTGCCGTGGTCCTTGTCGCAGTCCTTGTCGTGACCCCCGCCATTGTTCCCCTCGCCGTGATGGTGGTGCTTGCACTTGCATTTGCATTCATCGTCATCATCGTCATCATCAGGATCAGGCGGCGGCGGAACGCGGGCGCCGCACGCGGACACCTCGTTGGTGTCCAACGTGACAGCCCCGTTGATTGCCAGCAGGCTTCCGGAGACAGTGACACCGGCCGTCGCAGTGATGCTCGTCGTGGCCAGCACGTTCCCCACAAACTGCGTCGCGGTCCCGAGCGTGGCCGAGCTCCCGACCTGCCAGAAGACATTGGCCCCTGCGCACGTCGATACATCCGGCACGAGGACCGCCGAGGCGGTGGCCGTCGTCAGCGTCGAGCCGATCTTGAATACCCACGGACCCGAACCAGCCAGCACGAGAGTCCCCGTCAGCTGCGCGGACGAGTTGAAGCAGTAAGTGCCCGGTGGCAGGATGAGCGTGCCGAGATCCTGACCCGTCAGGTTGTTCGCGGGCAGACACTCCATCGCCTTGATGGACTCGTCCGCGATGAAAGCGTCAGCGTGCGCCCGAGCGGCGACGAGTCCGCCCGCATAGATGGTCCCTGTGACCAACCCCAGCCCTGGGGTTACGGTCCCCGGTCCCGCGATCGTATTTGCCGGTGCGGGCAAGAAACCAGTGATCGCGGTTCCCGGGCTGACGCCCAGGTTGCCGGTGACGACTGTCGGCCCCGTGTTGGTGACCGTCGTGGCCCCCAGCACACCAAAGGTCCCAGCGGAACCAAGTGAGGGCTGGGCGATCGCTGTCGAGGCCTGGAGAGCAATCGCGACGACGAGGGCACAGGCATGCCACAGCTTCATTCGCATAGGTATTCTTTCTTCGTAAAGTGTGGACGTCCGCCGAGGGCAACGGGAATCGGCGCCTCGGACCCACAAGACTGAAAAGGAGGGATCGCAGCGGTTCCCAAAGCAGGTTCCGTGCCGGCGATGATCACGGGGTGCCCGCAAGAAAGAGGCTGCTGCCTAGATCCGGCTGGCCGATGTAGAGCTGCGGCCAAATCCACTGTGAAGTAGAACGAGACACGACCGTCCAAACGCGGCCGCGGGTGGACGGGCGGCCATGCAATCCTCTCGCGAAGAAAGTATGCACCCCCGATCGCTCGCCGCCACCAGCGCAGGTGGTGGACCGCGACCGCTTTCGGCGGATCTCCTGGCCGAAGGGTGCGTAATCGTGGTGGAGCTTGACGAGGGTGCCGGACTGGTCCGTGACCAGCGCACGCTGCCGAGCGCGTCGGAGGAAACGCGACGCTACACGCAGGCGACGAAGGGGGCCGGGCGCGCCCACCAGATATCCGGCGGCGCCGGGTGTGGGCGGGGCACGAGGGCGTGTCCCAGGGCCTCCAGCGCGGCGACGACCGCGGCGACCGCCGGACCCACCGCTGCCTGCACAGGTGGCGACAGCACGAGGCCCATGGCGATTAGCTCCGGGATCACGCCAATCAACAGGACGTGCGCGGGACCGGCGCCGGCGGCCGCCACCGTCAGCAGCGCCTCTTTGAGCGCGGGATCGTGCGGACCGGTCCTGGTCTGCGGCGGATACTTCAGGATGCCGTCACGGTCGTAGGTGCGAATCTCTCCCGGCGGGCCGACAGAGGAGATCGTGTCGACGAAGATCACGGCGTCGGCGTCAAGGAGATAGGGCGTCATATCGAGGCCGGGCGTGCCGATGTCGATGAACTCGACCTCGTCCGGACACTCGTAGGTCGCCTGGAGCACGCGGACGACGAAGGGGCCGACCCCGTCGTCGCTCATGAGCACGTTCCCCACCCCGAGCACACGAATCATGGGTCTCTCCTCAAACCGCTTTCACTTTCGCGATCTCGGTCCCCTCGACGTCCACCGTGTGGATCGCGCATGCGAGGCACGGATCGAACGAGTGCACCGTGCGAATCAGTTCGAGGGGGCGCTCGGGGTCGGCGACGGGATTGCCGACGAGCGACGCCTCGTAGGGGCCGGGCTGGTCGTGCTCGTCGCGCGGCCCCGCATTCCACGTGGAGGGCACGACGGCCTGGTAGTTCGCGATCTTGCCGTCACGAATGACGATCCAGTGCGACAGCGTGCCGCGCGGCGCCTCGTGAAAACCGAACCCGCGCTGCTCACCTTTCGGGAACACCGGTTCGTTGAAGATGGCGGTGTCCCCTTTCGCGATGTTGTTCACGAGGAGGTTCCAGTGCTTCTGCGCCAGCTCCGCGATGACCTGCGTGCGGATCATGCGGGCGGCGTGGCGGCCCAGCGTCGAGTGGAGCACGGCCGGGGTCAGCGTCATTTTCGCGACCGCGCCGGCGGTCTCGAGGGTCTTGGTCGCCCACTTGACGGTGGGCTTGTGGCCGAGCGCCAGCCCCGAGAGCACCTGCGCGAGCGGCCCGACCTGCATGGGCTTGCCCTTGAAGCGTGGCGCCTTCACCCAGGAGTACTTGCCGTTGTCCTCGAAGGGCGTGTACTTCGGTACGGTGTCCTCGTCGAACGGATGGCGCGTCCAGTCGCCGTCGTACCACGAACGCGCGATCGATTCCGTGACGTTTTCCCGAAAGAAGGGCTCGTTGAACGTCTTGATCTCCTGGACCCCCGCGAGGTCGCCGTTCATGATGACGCCGCCCGGGAAATCGAACTCGGCGCCCTTGGTGTCGAGCGGCAGGTCCGGCACCGAGAGGTAGTTGGTGACGCCCTTGCCGTAACCGAGCCAGTCGGGATACATCCCCGCGATGGCGCAGACGTCGACGAAATAGACCTGCTGGATGAAGGCCTGAATCTCGTCGATGATGTCCTTGACCCGGTACAGCTTCTCCATGTTCAGCGTCGCCATGTTGTCCAGGTTGATGGCGTTGGCGACGCCGCCGACCGCGAGGTTCTGGATGTTCGGCGTCTTGCCGCCCAGGATGGCCACGACCTGGTTGATCTTGCGCTGCTGCTCGAGCGCCTCCAGGTAGTGGGAGACGGCGAGCAGGTTGACCTCGGGACTCAGCCGCATCGCCGGGTGGCCCCAGTAGCCGTTCTGGAAGATCCCGAGCTGCCCGTTGTCCACGAACCCCTTGATGCGATCGCGGACGGCGGTGAGCTTCATCCGGCTGTTGCCGTGCCATGTCGACAGGCTCTCGGCGAGCTGGGAGGTCTTCGCGGGATCGGCCTTGAGCGCCGACACGATGTCGACCCAGTCGAGCGCCGACAAGTGGTAGAAGTGCACGATATGGTCGTGCATCGCGTGCGCGGCGAGGATCAGGTTGCGGATGTACTGCGCGTTCAGCGGCACCTCGAGCTGCAGCGCATTCTCGACCGCGCGCACCGAGGCGATCGCGTGCACCGTCGTGCACACGCCGCAGAAGCGCTGCGTGAAGAGCCACGCCTCCCGCGGGTCGCGACCCTGGAGAATACGCTCGATCCCGCGAAACATCTGCCCCGACGACCACGCCTTCCGCACGACGCCGCCGTCCACCTCCGCGTCGATGCGCAGGTGCCCCTCGATGCGGGTTACGGGATCGATGGTGATTCGCGCCATGAATGCTTCTCCATAGTGATGATCGGGAACAGCCTGACGATGACGATGTAGAGCATGATCTCGCCCGACACGAGGCCGACGGTGATGAGGATCTCGGCGATGCTCGGGAAGTACGACCAGTGCGCCCCCGGACGGAACGCGACGAGATAGGTGTCGAACCGGTAGACGGTGCCGGCCAGCATCAGCAGCATGGCGGCGCGGAACAGGTTGCCGAGGCGCCGGCGGCGCGCGTCGCCGGCGAGGAGGACCATCGCCGCGCCCACGAGCGCGAGCTCCAGCAGCGCCATCACGCTGTACAGATCGAACGCGAACAGGGCGCCTATCTGCCCGCGGACGGCGAGATCGACCAGCCGCAGGACGAGATACGCGGCCGCGAACGGCATGATGGCCCGGCCGAGGCCCGCGAGCATGTGGCGCTCGGGCTCGCGCTTGAACAGCCAGCTCGAAAGCGCCGCTTCGAACACCACCGCGGCGTAGCCCATCCCGATGCAGGACAGCAGGAACAGCAGCGGCAGCCACCCGGTGTTCCACAGCGGATGGAGGCGCGGCCCCGCGAGCAGCATCAGCGCCCCAAGCGACGACTGATGCATCGTCGGGAGCAGGATGCCGAGCGCGATCACCCAGAGCAGCGACTTGTTGACGATGGGCAGCGCGCGGACGGCGAACCGGCGGATCGACGGCGTTTGCGACTCCCGCGCCTTCTCGAGGAAGGCGGGCGACAACTCGATCCACAGCACGAACACATAGGCCATGATGCAGAGCGCCACCTCGAGCAGCACGGAGTTCAGGTTCCAGTGCCAGAAAAAGAGCGGCACGCGCCAGATGGTCCACCAGCGCCCGACGTCCAGCCCCACACCGAAGGCGGCGAGGCTGTAGCCCAGCGCGCTCGTCAGGATCGCCGGCCGGATCATCGGGTGATACTTGCCCTTGTTCAGCACGTAGACGAGGAGCGCGACGGCATAGCCCCCACACGCGAGGGCGGTGCCGGTCACCACGTCGAACGCGATCCACAGGCCCCACGGATAGCCGTCGTTCATCGCCGTGACCTGCCCCAGGCCGGCGACGAACCGATAGAGGATCAGCGCGCCGGCGATGGCCAGGAATGCCGACAGCACTCGGAACGACCGCGTGACAATCCGCCCGCCCACGGCCTGCGCTGAGCCCGACGGCGACCGCTCCGGAGTCGAACCCGCCTGCACGTGCCCGTTCATGCCGCCCCTCCCCCGCTCTTCCGGTTGCGCAGCATCACCATGCCGAGCAGGCCGTACAGCGCAATCGGGGCCGCAAACCCCTTGTAGATGCTGTGCTGGATGGTGCGCTGCAGGGTCGGCGTCGACTGCTCACCGAGCGCCGGCAGGCCGATCTGTTCGAAGGGCACGTGCGAGAGGTAGAGGCACTGCGTGCCCCCGCCGTCGGTCTCGCCGTAGACCTTCGGGACGTACTTGCCTGGGCTGGCGGCGAGGCGCGCCTTTGCGTCGCGCAACAAGTCCTCACGCTTCCCGAAAATGACCGCCTGAACCGGGCAGACCTCGGAGCATGCGGGCTGCTTGCCCTGGGCGAGCCGGTGGTTGCACAGCTCGCACTTGACCATCTTCGGCGCCGCTTTCGCCCACTCGAACTTCGGCACGCCGAACGGACAGGCGACCTCGCAGTAGCGGCACCCGATGCAGTAGGTGACGTCGTAGGTGACGATCCCGAACTCGCGCTTCTTGAACGCGCCGAGCATGCAGGCGTTCGCGCACGCGGGATCGACGCAGTGCATGCACTGCGCCTTCATGAACGACTGCTGGCCGCCGTCGTCGTACAGCTTGATGACGGTCTTGGTCTTCTCGTTGAGATCCAGCGGCGCCTGGTACAGCCCGCCCGACCAGCTCGTGTCCGGCTCCAGACCGTTCGCCTCGCGGCAGGCGACCATGCAGGCCTTGCAGCCGATGCACTTCGTCGTGTCGTAGAGCAGCCCGACGGCGTCGGCCGGAACCGCGATCGGCGCCGAGGCCGACACCGGCCTCGCAATGGCGACCGCCGCCCCCGCGACGGCCAGCTTGAACGCGTGACGTCGACTGATACCCACGCTAGACCCCCGATCCGCCATCCGTCTTGGTGGTGTTCACGTCCGGCTTCCCGGGGCCGGGCCGCCCCGGGCCGTCGGCGTCGAGTTTCCGCGAGGCCACGTACCCGGCGCCGAGGAGCGCCCCGCCGATCGCGCCGGCGAGCGCGGTCGCGGCGGGGTGGAAGGTCCCCTGCTGCGCGTTGACGGGCGCATACGTGTCGGGGGGAACCGGGCGATCGATGCTCACGGTCGCGTGCATCGGGATCCGGAAGGCGATCGCCTGCTCGGTGCACCCGACGCACGGATGGCCGATGCCGATCGGCCAGCAATCCACGACGTCGCCGAAGGCCAGCGTCGAGCAGTTGGCGTGCGTCATCGGGCCCTTGCATCCGAGCTTGTAGAGGCAGTAGCCCTGGCGGTGCCCTTCGTCGCCGAACGTGTTGGCAAAGCGCCCGGCGTCGAAATGCGCGCGGCGCGGGCAATGCTCGTGAATCGTCCGCCCGTAGGCGAACAGCGGACGGCCGAGATCGTCGAGCTTCGGCAGCGTGCCGAGCGTGGCGTACTGAAGCACGACGCCGAGGAAGTTGTAGGGGTTCGCCGGACACCCGGGAATGGTGACGACCGTCTTCCCCTTGAGAATCATCGGCGCGCCCGTGGCCCCGGTGGGATTCGGATCGGCGGAGGGGATCCCGCCCCACGACGCGCAGGATCCGATCGCGACAATCGCGCCGGCTTTCGCGGCCACGTCGTTCAGGATGTCGACGGCGGTCCGGCCGCCGATCTGGCAGTAGATCCCGCCGTCTTTCGTCGGAATACTCCCCTCGACGACGAGGATGAACTTCCCGGCCTTCGCTGCCATCGTGTCCTGGAGGGCCTTCTCGGCCTGGTGGCCGGAGGCGGCAAAGAGCGTCTCGTGATAGTCGAGGGAGATGAGATCCAGGATGACTTCGGCGACGCCCGGGTGCGACGTGCGCAACAGGGACTCGGTGCAGCCGGTGCACTCCTGGAAGTGGAGCCAGACCACCGACGGTTTCAGCCCGCGGCCGGCGGCCTCGACCATCTGCGCGGCGGCGGCCGACGAGAGGCCGATCGCGGCAGCCGACATCGTGCAGACCTTGACGAAGTCGCGCCTCGAGACGGCATTGGGGTCGAACGGCACGGCGCAACGCGACATGGCGATACTCCTTCTGAACCTGGAAGCGCTCGAGTGACGTCTGAGCAACGCGGGTGCCGCGCGCCGACAGGACAAGAAACTGCCCACCTGCCGGAAGTTCCGCAATTCCGCCGGAATCCCGTCGCCGGAAAGCCGCCGATTGGGAAGCTCCCCGCCCGCGCCCTGCCGGAACTCCGGCAGACTGGCGCGCCACGCGGGAATTGCGGCGGAAATACGCTGAGCACATGGGTTGCTTCGTTCTGACCCATGCCCACTTTCATCACCGTGGACGGCAACGAGGCCGCCGCCCGCATCGCCTACCCGTTGAGCGACGTCATTGCCATTTACCCCATCACCCCCTCGTCCACGATGGGCGAGCTGTCCGACGCCTGGATGGCTGAAGGGCGTCCCAACCACTGGGGATCGGTGCCGGCGGTCGCGGAGATGCAGAGCGAGGCCGGCGCCGCCGGGGCGTTGCACGGCGCGCTGCTGGCCGGGTCGATGGCGACGAGCTTCACGGCCAGCCAGGGCCTGCTGCTGATGATCCCGAACATGTTCAAGATCGCGGGGGAGCTGCTGCCCTGCGTGCTGCACGTGACGGCGCGCGCGGTGGCCACGCACGCGCTGTCGATCTTCGGCGATCACAGCGACGTGATGGCCGTGCGCTCGACGGGATGGGGACTGCTCGGTTCCGGCGCGGTCCAGGAGGCGCACGATCTCGCGCTCGTGGCGCACGCCGCGACCCTGCGATCGCGCATCCCTTTCGTCCATTTTTTCGACGGCTTCCGGACGTCGCACGAGATTGCCACGATTCTGGAGATCGACCCTGCCGTCGTCGAGGCGATGATCGACCGCGAGCTGGTGGCCGCCTGCCGCGCCCGGGCGCTCTCGCCGGATCATCCCGTGCTGCGGGGCTCGGCGCAGAACCCGGACGTCTTCTTCCAGTCGCGCGAGGCCGCCAATCCCTTTTACCTGGACTGCCCCGCTCACGTGCAGGGGGCGATGGACCGCTTCGGCGACCTCACCGGCCGTCACTATCATCTGTTCGACTACGAGGGGGCGCCGGACGCCGAGCGCGTGATCGTCATGATGGGCTCGGGAGCGGAGGCGGCGGCCGAGGCGGTCGCGGCCCTCAACACCCGGGGCGAGCGCGTCGGGCTGCTCAAGGTCCGCCTCTTCCGTCCGTTCAGCGCCGCCCACTTCGTCCGGGCCTTGCCGGCCACGGTCAAGCACCTGGCCGTGCTCGACCGCTCGAAGGAGCCGGGCGCGACGGGCGAGCCTCTGTACATGGACGTCGTCACCGCGATCAGCGAGACGCTCACCACCGGGGAGGCGCCGTTCCGCTTCTTTCCACGGGTGATCGGCGGCCGATACGGGCTTGGCTCCAAGGAGTTCACACCCGGGATGGCGGCCTCGGTCTTCGAGGAGCTCGAGGAGGCGTCGCCCCGCACGCATTTCACCATCGGCATCCACGACGACGTGAGCTTTGCCAGCCTGCCGTGGGACAAGGATTTCGCCGTGCAGGACAGCGACGTCGTGAGCGCGGTCTTCTACGGGCTGGGCTCGGACGGCACCGTCGGCGCGAACAAGAACTCGATCAAGATCATCGGTGACGAGACCGGCCTCCACGCGCAGGGTTTCTTCGTCTACGATTCGAAGAAGTCCGGCTCCACGACCGAGTCGCACCTGCGGTTCGGCCCGCGGCCGATCCGCTCGACGTATCTGGTGGGCGCGGCGCCATTTGTGGCCTGCCACCAGTGGAACCTGCTGTCGCGGGTCGACGTGCTCGCGCGCGCGGCCGTGGGGGGCACCTTCCTGATCAACAGTCCACACCGCGCGGAGGACGTCTGGGCCGCGCTCCCGCCTGACGTGCAGCGGCAGATCGAGCAGAAACAGTTGCGCGTCTGGGCGATCGACGCCGCGGCCGTCGCCACGGCCGCGGGGGCCGGCAGGCGCGTCAACACGGTCCTGCAGGCGTGCTTCTTCGCCCTCGCCGGCGTGCTGCCGCGAGACGCCGCCATCGCGGCTATCAAGCGGGCGGCTAAGAAAACGTACGGAGCCAAGGGAGCCGCGGTCGTCGAGGCCAACTACGCGGCGATCGACGCGGCACTCGACGGGCTGCACGAGGTGGTGATTGGCGCGCGCACGGAGTTTGTCGGCGCGGGCGTGCCGGCCGGCCTGCCGTCGCCGTCGCCGTCGCCGGGCGTGTCTGAGGCCGGCGGCGCGGCTGAGTTCTTCCGGAGGGTCACGCTTCCCTTGATCGCCGGGCGTGGCGACGACCTGCCCGTCAGCGCGATGCCGGTGGACGGCACGTATCCCACCGGCACGTCTCGCCACGAGAAACGCAACCTCGCCGAAGAGATCCCCGTGTGGGACGCGGCGTTGTGCATCCAGTGCAACAAGTGCATCTTCGTCTGCCCGCACGCGGCCCTTCGGGTGAAGGCCATCGACCCCGCGGCGCTGGAACGGGCGCCGGCCGGGTTCAAGGCGGTTGACTACCGGGGAACCGAATACGACGGCCTCAAGTACTCGATCCAGGTGGCGCCGGAGGACTGCACCGGCTGCGACCTGTGCGTCCAGGTCTGCCCCGCGAAGAGCAAGGCGACGGGTCTGAGGGCGCTGCGGATGGCGCTGCAGCCGCCGCTGCTCGCGCAGGAGCGCGAGAACTTCGCGTTCTTCCTGACGCTGCCGGAGAGCGACCGGGCGAGCGCCAAGGCGACGTCGGTCAAGGGATCGCAGTTCCTCCAGCCGCTCTTCGAGTTTTCAGGCGCGTGCGCAGGCTGCGGCGAGGCGCCGTACCTGAAGCTCGCGTCGCAGCTGTTCGGCGACCGGATGCTCATCGCGAACGCGACGGGCTGTTCGTCGATTTTCGGAGGGAACCTGCCGACCACGCCGTGGACGTGCAATGACGCGGGCCTCGGCCCCGCCTGGGCGAACTCGCTCTTCGAGGACAACGCGGAGTTCGGGTACGGCATGCGCCTGAGCGTGGATCAGCATGCGGCGCGCGCGCGCGCCCTCGTCGGCGCGCTGGCACCGGAGCTCGGCGAGGGGCTCGCGGACGAGCTCCTCTCGGCGGACCAGCACGACGAGGCGGGCATTTTCGAGCAGCGCACGCGGGTGCAGCGGCTGAAGGAGGTCCTCGGATCCGGGCCCGGCGATGCGGCGGCGCTCGTGGAAGTGGCCGACTACCTGGTGAAGAAGTCGGTCTGGATCGTCGGCGGCGACGGGTGGGCGTACGACATCGGCTACGGCGGGCTCGATCACGTGCTGGCCTCCGGCGCCAACGTCAACATCCTCGTGCTGGACACGGAGGTCTACTCGAATACCGGCGGCCAGGCCTCGAAAGCCACGCCGCGCGGCGCGGTGGCGCGCTTCGCCGCCGCGGGTAAGCGCACGGGGAAGAAGGATCTCGGGCTGCTGGCCATGACCTACGGGCACGTCTACGTCGCGCACGTCGCGTTCGGCGCCAACGACACGCAGACCGTCCGCGCGTTCATCGAGGCGGAAGCGTACCAGGGCCCGTCCCTCATCATCGCCTACGCCCACTGCATCGCCCACGGCATCGAGATCAAGGACGGTCTGAGCCAGCAGCGTAAGGCCGTGGCGAGCGGTCACTGGCCGCTCTTCAGGTTCGACCCGCGCCTGGCGATCGACGGCAGCTTCCCACTGCAGCTCGACTCGAAGAAGCCCTCGATCCCATTCGGCGATTACGCCTACGAGGAGACCCGTTACCGCGTGCTGAAGACGCTGGATCCCGAGGCCGCAGCCCGGCTGGCAGGAGAGGCGCAGCACGACATCGATGCCCGGTGGAAGCTCTACGAGACGCTTGCCGCCCAGGGGAGCATCGGATGACGGCGCAGGTCGTCGTGCCCATCCTTCTCGGACTCGTGCTGGCGGTCTACGCCGGCCTCGCGGTGAGGACCTGGTTCCGCCTGAGGGGACTGCACGTGGTCCGGTGCCGCGACTCGCACACCCTCGCGGCCGTGACGGTGGACCTGGGCCATGCGGCGGCGGCGGCCGTCTGGGACCAGGCCGACGTGCGCGTCGCCACGTGCTCGCGATGGCCGGAGCGGAAGGGGTGCGAAGAGGCATGCGCCGCGCAGATTGCGGCGGCGCCCGGGCGCACGCGCGTGCCCGAGACGGTCGGTTCGCGCTACTAGCAGGCTGATGAAAAACCCGTCAGTGTCAAGGTAGAAGGCAAAAGGCAGAAGGCAGAATTAGCAATTGCGGGGCAATCCAGAGTGTTTTGCCTTCTACCTTCTACCTTTTGCCTTCAGGTTGTCACTTTTTCAGCAACCTGCTAGATCCTGGCGAGAGCCGCGGCCTTGAGGAGGACGTAACCGAACCGGCCGTGCAGCCAGGCCTCGCCCGTGGCGTC
>JANOJK010000891.1:0-2361 GCA_031408165.1 Acidobacteriota bacterium
GGCGGCGACTCGAAGAACGCGTTCACGATCGCCTCATCCCGGCAGGACGCGTATCGCGTCACGCACGTGCGGCTCAACATCTTTCCCGACGGCGGGGTCGCCCGCCTCCGTGTGATGGGCGAGGTGCTGCCCGACTGGACGCGCATCCTTGCGGCGGGCGCGGACCTCGACCTCGCGGCTGCCGCGCACGGCGGCTACATCGCCGACGCCAGCGATCGCTTCTTCGGCGAGCCGCGCAACATGCTGATGCCGTACGCGGCGGCGAACATGGGCGACGGATGGGAGACCAAACGCCGCCGGGGGCCAGGGCACGACTGGGCCGTGGTGCACGTGGGCATTCAGGGGGCCATTACCCGCCTCGAGCTCGATACCGCGCACTTCAAGGGCAACTACCCCGACAGCGCGAGCGTGGAGGCGGCGATGATGCCGGAGCAGCAGGGGGGCGTGTCGGCGGACGTCACCACGAGGACGACTGCCGGCTGGATGCCCGTGCTGCCGCAGACCAGACTGCGGCCCGACCACCTGCATGCGTTCGAGGCGGAGCTGCTACCGGCCGCGCGTGTGTCGCACGTGCGCCTGAACATCTACCCCGACGGCGGCGTCAGCCGTTTCCGTGTCTTCGGCACGCCCGGGGCCGATGCGCGGCGGCTGGCCGTGCTGCGGCACCTGAACGCGATGGACGCGCCGGAGCTGCGCGCCGCGCTCGCGGATTTCTGCGCGGCCCCTGCCTGGATCGATCGGATGGCGGCGTCGCGCCCGTTCGCGACGCCAGCCGCGGTGCTGTCGGCCGCGGAGGCGGCCGCGGACCTCGCCGGGCCGGACGACTGGCGCGAGGCGTTCCGGCACCATCCGCGCATCGGAGAGCGCGCCGCGGAGCGCCCGCAGTCGGAGCTCGCAAGGGAGCTGTCGGCGCGCGAGCAGTCCTCCGCCGATCAGGTTTCGTCTGCCGATCGGCAGGCGCTGGCTGAGGCCAACCGCGCGTACGAGGAGCGGTTCGGCCACGACAACAACGTGTGCGCCACGGGCAGGACCGCGCCCGAGATGCTCGCCATGCTCCGCCAGCGGCTGCAGAACGATCCCGATACCGAGCTGGCTGTCGCGGCCGGCGAGCAGCGCCGGATCACGCGCCTTCGCCTGGAGCGGCTGCTCGGATGACCATTTCCACCCACGTGCTCGACATTTCGATCGGCCGCCCCGCGGCGTCCATCAGCGTGCGGCTCCAGCAGCAGCGCGGCGCCGCGTGGGCGGATGTCTCAAACGCGGTGACCGACACCGACGGTCGCGTGCCGGCGCTCTTCCCCCCTGCCTCCGTCGCCGGCGCCGGCGGTTACCGCCTGACGTTCGACGTCGGCGAATACTTCCGCGCCCGCGGCATCGAATCGTTCTACGCCTCGGTGTCGATCGACTTTGTCGTCCGCGACGCGGCCGCGCACTACCACGTGCCGCTGCTCCTCAGTCCCTACGGTTATTCAACGTATCGAGGCAGCTGACTCCCGAACAAACAGGAGGACAGGAGATCAAGAGAACGGATCTCGTAAAGAGGAACACAGAGGCGCAGAGCTCACAGAGGCGCACAGAGGACACGTCCCACGGATCCGACGGCCGCCGCCTGCCCCGTCCAGGACAAAGAAAAGACATGACCTTCAACCTGAACGAATGGCTCAACCTGCTGCTGCGGTGGGCGCACGTGTTCTCCGCGATCCTGTGGGTCGGAACCACGTATTACTTCACCTGGCTCGATGGGCAGATGCGGAAGCTCGAGGCCGGGGCGGGCCGCGGCGGCGCGGTGTGGATGGTCCACAGCGGCGGCTTCTATACCGTCGTGAAGCAGAAGACCCTCGGCGTCCCGCCGGGGGAGGTCCACTGGTTCCGTTACGAGGCGCTCGCGACGTTCGTCACCGGGTTCCTGCTGCTGAACCTCGTCTACTACCACGGCGGCCTGATGATCGACCCGATCGATCCGGCGGTGACGGCGCTCCAGGCCGGCATGATCGGCATGGCATCGCTCGTCGCCGGGTGGGTCGTCTACGACGTGCTCGTCCGGACGCCGCTCGTCAAGGTCGAACCCGCCTTTGGCCTCGTCGCATTCCTGCTGATCCTCGCGACCGCCTGGGGGCTGTCGGCGGTGCTGAGCACGCGCGCGACCTACATCCACATCGGCGCGATCCTCGGCACGATCATGGTGCTGAACGTCTGGATGCGCATCCTGCCGCCGCAGCGCCGCATGATCGCCGCCGCCGCGAAGGGGGAGACCTTCGACGAGGTGCTGGGCGCCGGCGCCAAGCAGCGCTCGAAGCACAACAGCTTCCTCGCGATCCCGGCCACGTTCATCATGATCAGCAATCACTTCCCGACCGCCAC
>JANOJK010000113.1:0-6592 GCA_031408165.1 Acidobacteriota bacterium
CGCGCCGCGTCTACACGCAGTCGCACATCGACTACGTCGCCGAGGTCGTCCTCGCCGTCGCGGCCGCCAGCGCCGGCCTGCGCGGGTATCGCATCGTGTCAGCGCCGGCCACGCTTCGACATTTCACCGCCACGTTCGAAGAGATCGTCGGTGGGCAGTCACGGGACAGGGTGTTGAAAGCATGACGCCATGAGCCGATCGTTCAGCAAGGCATCAAGGCAGAAAGGCAGAAAGACTATGTGTTGTTGTTTTGTGCCTTTGTGGCTTCGTGCCTTCGTGATTGTCGGCGTGGCGTCGTCCACACTCTTCGCTGTCACGACGATCTCACGCGGAGTTCGCAGAGAAGCCGAGGGCGCAGAGTGCAGGCTCGCCGCCACATTCAAATATGGCAATATTTGGATGCGTCATGCTGAAAGCACTCGAGCGTGAACGGCACCGCTAGTCCGTGCGGCGGGTGCAGCCGATGACCGGGGACACCCTGCCGGTCGCGCTGGCGGCCCGCGCCGCGGTCGTCCTCGTGACCATCCTCGTCGCGAGGCGGACCGGCCTCGCCAGGCGGGTGTCGTTCCTGGGATCCGCGGCGGCCTCCACGCTGACGGGGCTCGGCGCCGCGCAGGTCCTGCGCACGGGCGCGGCCGCACACGGCACGCTGTTCGTGCACCGCGCGTCGGGATGGTCGCTCGGGTTCACGATCGACGCGCTCTCGGCGTGGTTCCTGCTGGTCCTCTCGTGCCTGGCGATCCCGATCGCGCTCTACAGCCTCGGATATGTCCGCCATGGCCGCCTCGGCTCACGGTCGCCGTTCATGGGCGCCGCGTTCACCGTGCTGATCGGCGCCCTGGAGCTCGTGTTTGCGGCGGCCGACGCGATCACGTTCCTGTTCGCGTGGGAGCTGATGACGCTGACCAACGCGGCGCTCGTCGCCACCGAACACGAGGAGCGCGAAACCCGGCGCGGGGCGCTTCTCTACCTGGTCATGTCGCACGTCGCCACCGGGTGTCTCATCGCAGGATTCCTGGTCGCGGCCTCGACGGCCGGTTCCGCGTCGTTCGACACGCTGTTCACGGGGGGCACTCGCGGCGGCGCCGGCCCGCGACATCCTGTTCGTCCTGTTCTTCGCCGGCTTCGCCGTGAAAGCGGGGGTCATCCCGCTCCACGTCTGGCTGCCGGAAGCCCACCCGGCGGCGCCGAGCAGCATCTCAGCCCTCATGTCCGCGGTGGTCATCAAGACCGGCATCTACGGCCTGGTGCGCGTCTGCGCGTTCGGGCTCGGCACGCCGCGCCTCTCCTGGGGCGTGCTCGTCGTGGTCCTCGGCGGCATCTCGGCGACGCTCGGCGTGCTCTACGCCCTGATGCAGCACGACCTCAAGCGTCTCCTCGCGTACCACAGCGTCGAGAACATCGGGATCATCCTGCTGGGGCTGGGCGCCGGCATGATCGCCCTGACCGCCGGGCGCGGCGACATCGCGGCCATCGGCGTCGCCGCGAGCCTGTACCACGTGTTGAATCACGCGGTCTTCAAGGGCCTCCTGTTCCTCGGCGCCGGGGGCGTCGTGATGAGCACCGGCACGCGTCAGATCGAGCATCTGGGCGGGCTCCTGCGGCGGATGCCGTGGACCGCGGCGTTCTTCCTCGTGGGCGCGATGGCCATTTCCGGCCTGCCGCCGCTGAACGGTTTCGCGAGCGAGTGGCTGACGTTCCAGGCGTTTCTCTTCGGCTTCCTCAACTCGACCGATCCCCTCATCCACTTCCTGTTCGCCGTCGGCGGTGCGGTGCTGGCGCTGACGACGGCGCTGGCCGCGGCGTGTTTCGTGAAGGCGTTCGGGATCAGCTTTCTCGCGCGGCCGCGAAGCCCCGAAGCGGCGCAGGCGCGTGAATCGCCGGCCGTGATGCTCGTGCCGCAGGCGATGCTGGCCGCGATGTGCATCGTGCTGGGCCTTTTTCCCGGCCGGGTGCTGCGGGTGCTCGAGACGGTGATGACCTCGCTGCCGGGATTGCGCCCCGGGGCAGACCTGGCGTCGAGCGGAACCAGGATGGCGACGGGGCTCGGTACGTTCGATGTCGTGACCCCGATCGTCTTCGCGGGCGCGCTGGCCGCAGGCGTCGCGTGCGCGATCCTGATGACCCGGCGCCGCGGTGTCGCGACACGACGCGTCCCGGTGTGGGGCTGCGGCGGGGAGTTGACGGCCGCCAACGAATACACGGCCACGGCGTTTTCGAAGCCGCTCATGATGATTTTCGGCGCGGTGTACAGGCCCACGCGGACGGTGGAAGCCCTGGCCGAGGTGTCCGTGTATTTCCCGCGGGAGGTGCGGTACCGCTCGACGATCGAGCCCACCTTCGAGCGCTACGTCTACCGGCCGCTGTTGCGCGCGGTACTGCGAGTGGCCACCGGCATGAAGATCCTGCAGGCCGGCAGCCTGCACGCGTATCTCGCCTACGTGATCGCGCTGGTGATCACGCTGGTGCTCCAGGTGTGGTGGAGAGGGTGAGCTGACCCTGTTCACGGGGCTCGTCGTTCGCGTGCTCAGCGTCGCGGCGATCATGACGCTCGCGATCTCCGCGCGCGTACCCGGATGCGGACAGACCGCTCCGGGCGTGCCCGCCTTACGGGGCACGGCATGAGTCAACTGCTGCTCGTCGCGGTGGGGGTGGTGCTGCAGACCGCGGGCCTGCTGGCGGCCGCCCCGCTGCTGAAGATCGCCATCAAGAAGATGAAGGCGAGACTCCAGAATCGGCAGGGGCCACCCTGGCGGCAGGGCTACTCCGACCTGGCGAAGCTCCTGAGCAAGGAGTCGGTCCGCGCCGAGACGGCATCATGGATCTACGTCGCGGGACCGCGCGTCTACTTCGCGGCAACCCTCGCCGCGACGACGCTGGTGCCCGTGGTGGTTGCGGCGGCGCCCCTCGAGTCCGCCGGCGGTATCCTGCTGCTCGTCGGCACCCTCGCGCTGGGCCGCTTCGCGCTGGCGACCGCCGCGCTCGACACGGGCAGCCCGTTTGGCGGGATGGGCGCGAGCCGGGACATGACGATCGCGGCGCTCGCGGAGCCCGCGCTGATGCTCGGCCTGTTCACGTCGGCGCTCGCCGCCGGCTCGTTGAACCTCGGCGTGCTCGTCAGGTCGCTGCTCGAGCGGGGCCCGTCCCTCCATCCCGCGGATCTGCTCGCGTTTGCGGGCCTCTTCATCATTGTCATTGCCGAAACCGGGCGCATCCCGGTGGACAATCCGGCGACGCACCTCGAGCTGACGATGATTCACGAGGCCATGGTCCTCGAGTACGCCGGGCCCGATCTGGCCCTGGTCGAGTGGGCCTCCGCGGTCAAGGAGTTGCTGTACCTGACGCTGCTGGCCGACCTGTTGATGCCGGCCGGCATGGCGACGCACGCCGCGCCCGGCGCGCTCCTTCTCGGTCTGGTGGCGTGGGCCGGCAAGGTCGCGGTCCTCGCAATCGCGGTCACCGTCACCGAAAGTGTGAACGCGAAGCTTCGCCTGTTCCGGGTGCCCGAGCTGGTCTCGGTGTCGCTCGGCCTCGGGTTCCTGGCGCTGGCCATCCGGTTTCTGTGAAGGGGACGCATGGCAGGTGACATTCTGATGCTCGCGGCGGCGGGGATGCTGGTGACGGCCTACCTGATGGTCGGGCAGAAGGCGCTGTTCACGGCGATCCGTCTCTTCGCCGCGCAGTCGCTGTTGCTCGCCGTCGTCGCGGCCACGATCGCCATCTCGCAGGCGCGCCACGAGCTGTTCGTCATGGCCGGGCTGACGCTGGTGCTCAAAGCCGTCCTCATCCCGTGGTTCCTGATGCGGGTGATCGATCGCGTGGGCATTCACCGCGAGATCGAGCCGTTTCTCAACGTTCCGGCGTCGCTGCTGATCTGTGTCGGCCTGACCGTGGTCGGCTACCGCGTCAGTACCGGGTTTCCGGAGGGGGCCAGCGGCGTCGGCCATCATCTGATCGGCGTGTCGCTGTCGACGCTCCTGATCGGACTGTTTCTCATGGTGACGCGGAAGAAGGCCATCAGCCAGATTCTCGCCCTGCTGACGATCGAGAACGCGGTGTTCCTCGTCGCCGTGGGCGCCACCTCCGGCATGCCGTTCGTCGTCGAGCTGGGGATCTCGTTCGACGTGATTCTCGCCGTTCTCACGCTCGGGGTGCTGGTCCGCCGGATCGTCGATCGCTTCGAGTCGATGGACGTCAGCCGCCTGTCGAAGCTGAAAGGGTAGCGTGGACCTGCTCACCTGGACGCTCGCCGTCCCGTTCGTCACCGCCGCGGTGGGCGTGTCGGTCGCCTCGCGGCGATTCAACGAAGCGGTGATGGCCGGCGGCCTCATGCTGACGTTCATCCTGTGCCTCGCGATCGCGGGCCGGTTCCTGCAGGGTGACGTGCCCGCGGCGTTCGACGAGGCCCTGCGCGTGGACGGCCTCTCGGCGCTCGTGCTCGTGCTGTGCGGCTTCGTGGGGGCACTCTCGGGCGTCTATGGCATCGGGTACCTGCGGCGGAACGAACGGCGCAACCTGGTGACGCCATGGATGCGCCGCAAGTTCTTCGGCCTCATCCCCGCCTATGTGTTCGCGATGGTCCTCGTCGCGATGTCCAACAATCTCGGCATCTTGTGGATCGCCGTCGAGTTGACGACGATCGCGTCGGTGTTTCTCGTGACGTTTCACAATCGGGACACGTCGCTCGAGGCGGCCTGGAAGTTCCTGATGCTGGGCAGCCTCGGGCTGGGCTTCGCGCTGCTCGGCACGGTGTTGCTGTTCGCCGCGGGCCAGGGACAGCTCGGCGAGGGGCTCTCGGCGCTGCACTGGACGCGGTTCATGGAGGCCGCGCCGCGCCTGCATCCGTTCACGCTGCGGCTGGGCGTCGTGTTTGCGCTAATCGGCTACGGCACCAAGGCCGGCCTCGCGCCGATGCACACGTGGAAGCCGGATGCGTATCGCGAAGCGCCGTCGCCCGCGGTGGCGCTGATGGCCGTCGGCATGTTGAACGGCGCCGTCTACTGCATCCTCCGCGTGCATCTGATTTCACAGGCGGCGCTCGGCCGGGACTTCTCGGGGCACTTGCTGCTGGCACTCGGCCTGCTGTCCGTGCTCATCGCGATGCCCTTCGTCCTCATCCAGTGGAACCTGAAGAGGCTGCTGGCGTACTCGAGCATCGAACACGTCGGCATCATGGCCGTGGGGATCGGGATCGGGGCGGAGGCGGGCGTGTTCGGCGCCCTGCTGCACATGACCTACCATTCGCTGGCGAAACCGGCGGCGCTGTTTTCCGCCGGAACGATCGCGCAGCTGCACAGCTCCTCGGATTTCGACCGGATTGGCGCCGGCACGTTCACACGGGCGCCAATCTCGAGCGCGCTCCTGGTGATCTCCGCCGTGATCATCGCGGGCTCTCCCCCATTCGGCATGTTCTTCAGCGAGATGACGATCCTCAGGGCGGGTTTTGGCGGCCCGCACACGACGGCGACGGCGATCTTCCTGGGGGCCCTGGTCGTGCTGTTCTGCGGCTTCGCGTATCAGATCGGGCGGATCGTGCTCGGGCCTGCCCGCGATCCCTCCGAGCGCCGCGTGCCGGAAGCCGAGCGCATCGACCTTGGAATGGTGACCGCCATCACGGCGGCCGGCTGTGCCGTCGTGTCCGCGTTCTACCTGCCCGCGCCGCTGCTGGCGCTGATCCATGCGGCAACGCGTGTGGTGTGGGGGAATCCATGACCGGCGCGATCGACACAATCGCCGCGGCGCTGGGCGTCGAGACGTGGGAGGTGCGCGAACGCCGGCCCGGCGAGCTGGCGGTGGAGACGGTGCCCGACAGGATGCCCACGCTGGCTCGCCGCACGGTGCGCGACCTGGGAGGCCGCCTGATGTCGCTCTTCGCCAGCGACGAGCGCGAGGCGGCCGGGCACTTCCTGTTGCATCACGTCTGGTCGCTGCCGGCGCTGCCGGCGTTTCTTCACGTGATCGCCCCGATCGATCCCGCGAAGCCGGTGTATCCCTCCATCGCAGCGGCGTACCCGGTCGCGAACTGGTTCGAACGGGAGGTCATGGACTTCTTCGGACTCGTGCCCGACGGCCACCCCAATCCGGTGCGTGTCGCCCTGCACGACGACTGGCCTGATGGATCGTGGCCGCTCCGGAAGGATTTTCCCGCGGACGCCGCCGTACCGCGCGTCGAGGGCGCGTTCCACCCGTTCCGGCCGGTGACCGGGGAGGGCGTGTTCCAGGTGCCGGTAGGCCCCGTGCACGCGGGCGTCATCGAGCCCGGGCACTTCCGCTTCGGCGTCGCCGGCGAGCCCGTGCTTTACCTGCAGCTCCGGCTGTTCTACGTGCACAAAGGTACCGAGAAGCGGTTCGAACGGCTGCCGTGGCGGCAGGGCCTGTTCCTCGCCGAATCGATCTCCGGCGACACCGCCGTCGGGCACGCGCTCGCCTACGCCCATGCGATCGAGCGTCTCGCCGGCGTCCACGTGCCGCCGCGGGCTCGCGCGCTGCGCGTGGTGCTGCTGGAGCTGGAGCGCATCTACAACCACGTCGCCGACATCGGCGCGCTGGCCACCGACGTCGCCTTCACGGTCCCGGCGAGCCGCGGGCAGGC
>JANOJK010000957.1:0-3447 GCA_031408165.1 Acidobacteriota bacterium
CAGAGCGGCGGGAAAGATGACGCCACTGGCGTGCAGCACCGGCGGCGTGTCGACGCTCGTGCAGATCAACGAGCCGCTCGTGGACCAGGTGCACGCGGAGGCCGACGAGTTCATCTACGTGATCGCCGGCCAGGGGAAGGCCCGTATGGGCGATCGGGACGAGCCGCTCAGCGCCGGTGTGTTCATGCTGATCCCGCGCGGCACCGCGCACTCCCTGACGGCTGGTCCGAAGAAGCCGCTGGTGCTCGTCTCGACGCGCGCCGGCGAGAAGTGCACCCCGTAGCGAGTCACCGCCATTCCCGCGTTCGCGGCCATATAATTGTCAACATGCCCGCCGATGCCATCCCCGGCGCAAGTCTGGTGCGGCAGGGACTCGCGGATCTGGACGCCGGGCGCGAGACCGAGGCGGCGCTGCTCGTGTCGATCGGCGCGCCGCGCCTGCGACGGCTCGGCTTCCTCGTCACCTCGCCGTGGCCGGATCCGGAACATCGCCTCTACGCGTGGATCGCGCGGTCCGGGCCTGACGCCGCTCACGCCCGCTACAACGCGGTGCTGCGCCGTCTGATCAGTTTCGAGCGCGCCTGGCCATGCGCGCGCTAGCCGACGCCGACCGCATCCACAAATTCATGCGCGCGCTTGGCGCGGCGTCGCCCGCCGAGGCGCGCGTCTACTTCACCGGCGGCGCCACGGCCGTCCTTCACGGCTGGCGCCCGAGCACAATTGACGTCGACATCCGGATCGTCCCCGAGCACGACGCGCTGTTTCGCGCGATTCCGCAGTTGAAGGAGGAACTCCAGCTGAACGTCGAGCTCGCCTCGCCCGACCACTTCATCCCCGTCAAGGACGGCTGGGAGGACCGCAGCCCCTTCGTCTCCCGCGAGGGCCGGGTATCATTTCATCACTTCGACCTCTATGCGCAGGCGCTGTCCAAGATCGAGCGCGGCCACACGCAGGACGTCGAGGACGTGCGGGAAATGCTGCGGCGCGGCCTCGTCGAGCGCCAGGCGCTGATGGCGTATTTCGAAGAGATCGCGCCGCGCCTCTATCGCTATCCCGCGCTCGACCCGGCGACGTTCCGGCGGGCGGTCAACGAAGCGGTCGCGGCCGAGTGAGCGCGTTTCTCAGCCGGAGGCATGGGCGAGGATATCGCGCCAAGGATAAGGAGCTGTCAATGTCTCGAGGAAGTGTCGTTGCTGCCGCGGCAGGTGTGTGCGTCCTGGCCGCGACCATGATCGTCCAGGCTCTCCAGCCCGGTGACGCCCGCCGCTACATCGTCCCGCGAACCGCCGCCGACGCCGCGCAGCCGCCATTCAGCGGCGCGGTGCTTGCCGGCAGCACGCTGTATCTGTCCGGCGAGATCGGAACGGACGCGAATCGGCGCGTGCCCGACACGGCCGAGGGCGAGGCGAAGGCGGTGCTCGACAAGGTGCAGGCCACCCTCGGCGCCGCCGGCATGACGATGGACGATCTGGTGTCGGTGCAGATCTTCTGTTCGGACGTGAAGCACTACGACGCGTTCAATGGCGTCTACCGGACGTATTTCAAGAAGGAGTACCCGGCGCGCGCGTTCATCGGCTCGGGGACGCTGCTCTTTGGCGCGCGCTTCGAAGTGCAGGGCATCGCCGTCAGGCGCTGACCATCGGCCGCCACTCACGACACCTCTGCGTAACGCGCGTGCAGGAGCTGGTAGATGCCGTACGCGAGTAACCCCACGGCAGCGGCGCCGAGCAGAAGCGCGCCCTGAGGCAGCATGTTGAGGGTCAGCAACGACGAGTCGATGCCTCCCGCCTCCGAGGGGCGGCGCCACACGGCGGCGCGGACGAGGCCGAAGGCAAGCAGCACGAGCACGACGCCGCGCGCGCCGATGCCCCCGCGCGATACCTGCAGGGCCCAGTCGCCGGCCCGGCGCCGCAGCGTCGGCCCGTCGAGATCCGGATCGAGTCGCCCCTTGAAGGCATGGAAGATCTGAACGAGGCCGTACCAGCCCACGCCAACGGCCGCCATCACGATCATCCATTCGCCGAGCGGCCACCGGAGCGCCTCGCGCACCAGGGGCTCCGGACCGGAGTCGCCGCCGCGCAATCCCACCGCGAGCTTCAGCGCCTTCAGACCGAGCGCGCCGTAAACGAGCCCCCGGATGACGTTGAGCCCGCGCGCGATGTAGCCGGCGTACGCATGCCGCTGCCAGCCGAGGACGGCGCCCGCCATGCGCCAGGCGGCGTACGTCAGCAGCCCGGCGGCCACCACGATCAGCATCGCATTGCCCAGCGGCTGGCCGAGGACGACATACAAGGCGCCGCCCGGATCGGTGATGCGGCCACCGCGCATTCCCGCGGCCACGCGTAACGCCAGCGCACCGACGACCATGTAGACGATTGCCTTGGAGAGATAGCCGAGCCGCACGAGCAGTTCGATCGTGTTCTTCACGCAATTCTCCTGATGCATGGAATGCGCCGCTTGACACCTGCGGCTGGGCAGTGAGACGGTCTGGCTATGCAACTCCTCAGGACACTGCTGGTCTGCGCCGTGGCCGCATGGGTGACCGTGTCGGCGGGAGCGGCGCAATCCGCCCCGGCCCACGTGGTCTTCATTACGATCGACGGGTTCCGGTGGCAGGAGCTGTTCACCGGTGCGGAACAGGCGCTGTTCGAGAAGGAATCGAGCGGCGCGCCTGGTCTCGCCGAACAGCGGTTCTGGCGGAGCAGCGCAGAAGAACGTCGAACCGCGCTGATGCCTTTCTTCTGGAATGTGATCGCCAGGCGCGGGGCCGTGTTCGGCGATCCGTCCGCCGGTAGCTCCTCCCGCGTCACCAACGGCCTCTGGTTTTCTTACCCCGGGTATTCCGAGATGCTCGCCGGTGTCGCGGACCCTCGGGTGAAGAGCAACGACAAGATCCCCAACCCCAACCTCACCGTGCTCGAGTGGCTCAACGGGCGTCCCGGCTTCAGCGGCCGGGTGGCCGCGTTCGGCGCCTGGGATGTGCTGCCCTTCATCCTGAACGTCGGGCGGAGCCGCCTGCCCGTCGGTGACGGCGATCGGCCGGTTCCCGAACCGAAGTCCGAGCGGGAGCACGCCATCAACGATCTGGCGGCCGACCTGCCGCCGCTCTGGCGCGGCGTGCCGTTCGATGCCCCGATCATGCACGCGGCGCTCGAGTCCCTGCGCACGCGTCAGCCCCGCGTGCTCTACGTCATGCTCGGAGAGACCGACGAGTGGGCGCATGCCGGACGCTACGACCTCTACCTCGACGCCGCGCGTCGATCGGATCGCTTCATCGAGCGTGTCTGGACGCTGCTGCAGTCGATGCCGGAATACGCCGGCAAGACGACGATGGTGCTGACGACGGATCATGGGCGCGGCACCGGAGCCGACTGGACGAAGCACGGCGAGAAGGTGCCGGCCGCGGCGGATACGTGGATGGCGGCGCTCGGACCCGGCGTCTCCAGC
>JANOJK010000134.1:0-8777 GCA_031408165.1 Acidobacteriota bacterium
CGCCGCCGCCGCCGCGCGTGCGCACGTCGCCGGCGCCCCCGCGAAAGCTGCCGCCGCGTCCGTTCGGGTTCTGTCGAATCGTGAACTCGGGAGCCTGGCGCTCGATCTTGATGCCCTCGGGGCGCGCGAGCTGCGCGCGGATGAGCGGGCGATGGACCGGGCCTTCTTCGAGCACCGGCTGCGGCTCGTCGTCCGCATCGTCCCCCTTGTCCGCGTCTGACAAGGCGATCGCCACGGCTTGAGGGAGGGGCTCGTCGATGACGCGAACCGGGTCCGGTTCGGGCACGGCGAGGCCGCCGGCGGGCGGCGCGTCCTGGTCGGTGATCCCGGCGAGCACCTCCTTGTAAAGTGCGCCGGTGGTCTCGGGCTTTTTCCGCCGCGGTGCTTTCCCGCCCTTGTACACGTGCTCGGTGTCGCACGTCGTGCAGCGAGTCTGTTTGACGTCCTGCTCGACCAGCGCGACGATCGCGTGATTGGTCACGCGCCGTTCGCGCGTGCAGTAGTCGTCCAAAATGTCACCGAGACGCAGCGGACGCTGCTCCATTTACTTCTCCCGAAATTGTCCTGAGTTGGGCGTGGAATAAGACCGCGTGATTTAGGTGAAGCCAGTGTAGCAGACACACCGCCCCAAGCGCAACCATATACGCCTTAAGCCGAAACTCTACTGAGAGTTACGGCGTTTTCTCCCGGATGCGGTCGATCCACGCCAGGGCCCCGGCGAGGGTGGCGTCGCGCCCGGCCAGGAGCTCCGTCCGGTCGAGCGCCACCGGTTCGTCGGGCACCACGCCGCGCCCCTCGATGCGGACGCCGGTGCCGGTGACGAAATCCCCCCACGCGTGAATGAGGACGTCGCCGTTCGGCAGGCGATCGAACAACGCGGGGAGGGCCTGGCCCATCGACGTCTGCCCGAACACGCGCGCACGGCCGAGTGACTGGAGGCCGCCGGAAAAACACTCCGATGCGCTGCCGGTCATGCCGTCGACGAGGATTGCGACCGGTCCCTTGTACGGCTCCACGCGAGCCCCCGCGGCGTTCACGAGACGGGGATTCGCCGGAAACTTCAGCTGGGAGTGCCGAGTGTTCATCACCCCGAGCGTCGCGGGCTCGCTCACGAAGTATCCCGCGAGCCCCATGATCAGCGCGGCCAGGCCGCCGGGATTTCCGCGAAGGTCGATGATGACGCCGTCCACCGAGCGGAACCGATCCATCGCCTTCTGGAACTCGGGATCGACCGCCGTCATCCACACGTTGAACCCGATGATGCCCGCGGTGCCGCCTCCCGGCGTCGGCTTCAGCGACGACGACACGCGGACATACATGGTGGGAAGGCTCCCCACCGTGACCGGCTGACCGGCCTCGTGCCTGCGCTCGATGCTCTTCGTGACGGTGGCTCCCGTGCCGTCGACGAAGGTGACATCCACCCTCGTATTGGACGGACCGCGAAGCCGGGGCATCGCAAGCTTCCAGGCCTGCACCTGCTGGAGCCGCGGCGGCGTGCTCCCGGTGAGCGCGGACAGCATCGCCGACACCGCGGCCCCGCCGATGCTCTGGACGATCCACCCCGGGTGAACGCCGGCGGCCGCGGCGCCACCATCAGCATCCACGGACAAGACGACCAGCTGCCGGTCGATCAGGCGGACGTCGAACCCGGGCTGCCCGCTCAGGTCGACGTGTTCACCGGGTCCATCGGGGGTCGACGGAATCACCACGAAATGCGAGAGCCCGAGCCGGCTGAGCAGGTCGGCGAGGACTGCGCGGAGCTCGCCGGGGGTCCTGGCCTCGACGGCTTTCGGGCGGAGCTCGGCGCCGAGGCGCTCCCATGTCGCGACGTCGAACGCGGGGTCGAAGTGGCCGTCCTTGACGATCTTCCATACCGCGTCGAACGTGTCCCCTGCCTTGAACGTTTCGGTCGAGGCCGCGCGCGACCCGAAAAGAATCGCCAGGAGCACGGCTGACGACAGGACGCGGCGGAGTGTCAACGGTCCTTCACTTGATCAGCGCCTTGATCGCCGCCGGCGGCTCGAGCGCCGACGGCAACACCTTGTCGTACTCGAGCGTCAACAGCGTGATCCTCTGTTCGATGCCCATGACCTGCTGGGACATCGTCGTCGCCTGGCTCATGTTGCCGAATTTCTTGTAGCCGGTCTCGACCGTCGAGATGGTCATCGTTCCCATCACGGTGTCGCGCGTGTGGATGCTGCCCGCGCGAAGACCCGTGGCGGCGTCATAGAAGTCGAAGTCCTCGATGCCGTCGATCCGCTTGAGGCTCACCTTGTAGCAGGGGCGGCCGTCGAAGGTCGTCTTCTCGATGGTTTTGACGTCCGGATAGACCTTTGGATCCCGCAGATCGCCGTAGAACTCCGCGTCGAGCTTGGTCTGCTGCAGATCCTTTCCGACCTTCAGCATCGGGCCCGTCATCGGGGTCACGGACCAGGCGTGTGATCCGTCGAAGCCCTCGGCGATCTCGCCGATGTCCTTGATCGTCGTCTTGACGAGAAGGCGGTTCGGGTTCGCGGCGGCAAAGATCTCCAGCTCGCCGCTCATGCCCGACGAGGGGACCGACAGCGTTCCCGTCGCGTGCATCGACTTGTGCGACAGGATGGCCTCACGGCCGCCGATGGCTGTGACGTGCCGGTTGATGAGGTCGCGCGCGTCCGGCAGCTCGGAGGCGGTCTCCGGCTTGGCGGGGGCTTGCGCGTAAAGCGGCGCCAACAGCAGCGCCGCCATCATCGCCATCATCGCCATCATGGCGGTTCGTAGGAACATGCAGGAACTCCTGAAACAGGCGGGCAGCGCGGTTCGAGTCTATCCCAATTCATCGGTCTATACTGGCGGAATGCTCAAGGGGTCGAAGAAGGCCGTCCTCACGAAGATCCAGCCAGTGAGTATCCACGGTCAGCTGTCGCTAGACATCTACTTCCGCGATGAGGACGATCCGCAGGGACAGCCCAGCCGCGCCCGGGTGGGCCAGGAATCCGTGCCGCACTCACTCGAAGCCGGCGACCACGTCGAGCTTCATTACGTACTCGGCGTCGTCACCCACGTGACGAAAGCGTAGCTGGCGCCGGTCCGAGTTCGCGGAGAAATTCCAACACAGAGGCACAGAGGCCACAGAGGCGCACAGAGGGCCGCGTTCCGTCCTCCGCCGAAGCCGGCCTTCAGCCGGCCGATGGGAGGTTACGCGATCCGCAGAGCCAAGCAACTTAGAATCGAGTGTTGCTTGGCTCTGCGGATCGTGTAACCTCCCGCCCGCGCGAAGCGCGGGCTCGGCGGAGGACGGAGCGCGGCCCTCTCGCTGGGGAGTGTCGATATCCGTCCGTGCGATCCGTGTGATCCGCTGCTAAGCGATCTTCTCTTCTCTGTGCGTCTCTGTGTGCTCTGTGCCTCTGTGTTGGAATCTCTCTCCGCGAACTCCGTCAACTCCGTTATGTCAACGCCCGCCCTCTCGTCTCCGGTATCCAGATCCAGAAGACCGCCGCGAGCACGAACGCGCCCGAGCAGACCAGCAGCGCCGTGCCGAGGCCGTACGCATCGGCGAGCGTCCCGACGTAGAACGGCGCGACCGCGCTCACGAGACGGCCGATGTTGTAGGTGAAGCCCTGCGCCGTGGCGCGAATGGCCGTCGGGTAGATCTCGGCGGTCACGGCGCCGAAGCCGCTGAAGTACCCGGTGGCGGCGAAGGCCACCACCGGCCCGAGGATGAGCAGGGCCGCAGGGTTTCGCACCGACACGTAAATCGCGATGAGCACCGCGGCGCTCAGCAGGTAGGACACGTAGGTCCGCTTCCGGCCGAAACGATCGCTGAAGAATCCGAACGTCACGTAGCCGAACCACATGCCGGCCTGCATGACGAACAGGTACGTCGTCGCCGCGCTGCCACTGAGGCCCGCGCCCCCCTGCGCGGCAGTGGATTTCAGGTAGCTCGGGAGCCAGAGGTTGAACCCCCACCACGCGAACAGCGTGCAGGTGTTCATGAGGGTCAGCGCCACAGTGAGGCCGCCGATCCCGCTCCTGAAAATCGACAGGAGGCCGGGCGAGCGGATCCCCGACCGCGACGAGGCCGTCCAGATCGCCGGCTCCTTGACGCGCCGCTGCACCCACAACGTGAACAGCGCGGGCAGGATGCCGATGAAGAACACCGCGCGCCAGCCATACCGCGGCTGGACGAAGCCGCTGACGAGCACCGCGGCGGCGTAGCCGATCGCCCACCCGCTCTGCATCACGCCGAGCGCCTTGCCGCGGTGCTCCGCGGGCCAGGACTCCGAGACGAGGGCGGCGCCGCTGGTCCACACCCCGCCCATGCCCAGGCCGAGGAAGATCCGCAGGACGACGAACTGCCCGAGGGTGTTCGCGAAACCGCACGCAAACGTGAAAACCGAGTAGACGAGGACGCTCAGCATGAGCGCGCGGGTGCGGCCGAAGCGGTCTGCGATCCGCCCGAACCCAACCCCGCCGGCGGCGGCGGCGACGAGCATCACCGAGCCGAGAAATCCCCCCTGGGCGGTCGTCAGGCCGAGGTCCTGCCGCACGTACGGGAGCACCAGGGCGAAGAGCATGACGTCGAACGCGTCGAGCATCCACGCGAACATGGCCGCCGCAAGCGCCCGGCGCGGCTCCGGCCCCGCCTCGCGCCACCACCTCACAGCCACACGCCGATCGGCGCGATCGTCACGCCCGCGGCCGTGAGCCCGTCGCGGATGCAGCGGACCAGATCGGGCGCCCCGGGCGTGTCACCGTGCACGCAGATGGTGTCGACGCGCAGTGACGCCTCGCGACCATCTGCGGTGGAGATGATGCCGTCACGGACCATACGGACGGCGCGGGTCACCACCGCCTCGGGTTCGTGAATCACCGCGCCCGGACGGCTTCGCGGCGTCAGCGACCCGTCAGGCTCGTAGGCGCGATCGGCGAACCCTTCCGCGGCCACCCGGAGGCCGGCGGCACGGCCCGCCTCGATCATGGGCGAGCCCGGAAGCGCGAACATGATGAGGGATAAGCCGCACGACGCGATGGCGCGCGCAATGGCGTCGGCGACCAGGCGATCGCGCGCGGCCATGTTGTAGAGCGCGCCGTGCGCCTTCACATGCTGGATCCGGGCGCCTTCGGCGTGGGCGATCGCGGTCAGCGCGCCGATCTGCGCGACGAGCGAGTCTTCGAGCTCCGCCGGGTCGACCGCCATCTCGCGCCGGCCGAATCCCTGCAGGTCCGCGAAGCCGGGGTGGGCGCCGACGCCGACGCCCGCCGCGCGCGCCAGGCGCACGGTGCGCCGCATGACCGTCGGGTCGCCCGCATGGGCGCCGCAGGCGACGTTCGCGGACGTGATGTGCGGCATGACCTGGTCGTCGGCGCCCATCGGCCAGGGGCCGAAGGACTCGCCCATGTCGCAATTGATGTCGATGTTCACGCCGGCCCCATCCGCAGGACCGCCGCAATCGTCACGATGCTGTCGAAGAACGTGCCGAGGCGCAGGTTCTCGTTTTCCTCGTGCTGGTTGTTGTCGAAATTGACCGTCGGCACCAGTACCGCGGGGAATCCGAGCGCTTCGATAAAGGGGGCAATCGGCACCGTGCCGCCGAGCGTGCGGAGCTGCACCGGGGGCTGCCCGAAGATCTGCGTCACCGACGCAACGAGCGCGCGGGCCTGCGGATCCGACGTCGCCGTGCGGAAGGCGTTGATCACCGGCCGATGGACGTCCAGGCGCGCAATACGGCCGTACTTCGCGCGGGTCGCGTCATCAGGATCGCCTGCCCCGGGCTCCGTCGAGGGCGCGTCGACCAGGTGATAGCCCTGCCTCTCGATGTGCGCGCGGAGCTTCGCCACGAGATCCGCCCCGGAGGTTTCCTTCACCAGCCGGATGTCGATCGCAGCGGTCGCGCGGTCCGGCACGATCGTCCTGGACGCCGCGCCGACGAACGAGCTCGCGAGGCCGCGTATGTTCAGGGTCGGCACCTGCAGCGCGTCCTGCAGCTTCGGAAACGCCTTCTCCGGCGCCGCCACACCGAACGTGCGGAGCATCCGGTCGGTGTCCTCCGGGACGGCGTCGAGCAGGGCGCGCTCGGGCGGCGTCAGCGGGACCACCGCGTCGTAGTACCCCGCCACCGTCACGCGCCCCTCGTCATCTTTCATCGACGCGAGGAGCGACGCGAGACGCATCGCGGGGTTCGGCACCCAGTTGCCATAGTTGCCGCTGTGCACCCCGCTCCGCGGTCCGAACACGGTCAGGTCCACGGTGGCGATGCCGCGCGCGCCGTACGCAACCGTCGGCCGGCCGCTCGAGTGCACCGGACCGTCGAGAATCACCATCAGGTCCGCGCGCAGCTTGTCTTCGTAGCGGGCGATCGCCGGGACGAGGCTCGGCGAGCTGGCCTCCTCCTCGCCGTCGAGGATGATGCGGACGTTGGACGAGGGGGCGAGGCCAGAGGCCTTCAGCGCGTCCACAGCCGCGAGCAGCGCGACGATCGGGGCCTTGTCGTCGGATGCCGATCGCGCGTAGATCCGGAAGCCGGGCTCGAAGCGCGCCACCGATGCCGGATCGAGCGTCGCCGGCTCGTCTTCCATCCGGCCGCGCCGGAGGACCGGGGTAAAGGGATCCGGCTGCTTCCACGCCTTCACGTCCACCGGCTGCCCGTCGTAGTGGCAATAGAACAGCACCGTGCGCGTGGCGCCCGAGACGTTCAACGCCCCGTAGACGAGCGGATTGCCCGTGGTCTCCAGGAGCTCGGCGCCGAACCCGTGACGCTCCACCATCGCGCGCAGGTGCTCTGCGTTCCGCCGGATGTTCGCGCGATCGGCCGCGACGTTGGGAATCGCCAGCGCCTTCAGCAGCTCGCCGACGATCTCCCGCTGGTGCGCGTCGACGTAGGAGCTGACGCGCGTGCGGAGATCCGCAGGTTGCGCCAGTAGCGACGCAGAGACGAGCGCCGCTGCCACGACTTTTACACAAAGGCCACCAGGGTCACGAAGACCACCAAGGCCTTTGTGATCTTTGTGATCTTCTTGACCTTCGTGATGCGATCGTGACACGCGAACACCTGATTTCAAGAACGCTGGCACACCTAGAACTCGATCAGAATTCCCACCGACGGAACGATCGGCAGCATCGAGTCGAACGGCTTCGTCGCGGTCCGCGTCGTGACGTTGATGCCCGGCGGACTGAAGCGCACGTTGTCGCGGTTGAGCAGGTTGATGACTTCCGCGAACAGCGTCAACCGGCGGTGGGACCAGTTGAAGACGCGGTTCGCCCGCAGGTCGAGGCGGCTGTAGACCGGGAGCCGCGCCGTGTTCCGCGTGTCGGTCACGAAATACCCCCCGTCGCGGCTGGCATAGTAGCCGGGAATCGGGAAGTTGCTCCCGATGCGCAGCTTCGCGATGAAGCTGGCGCGCTCGGAGTGCCGGTACAACGCGTAGGCGTTCATCGTGTGGCGCTGGTCCGAGTCCCCCCAGTACGTCTCCCCCGACACGGTGTCACGATACCGGTTGCGGCCCAGGGCGTACGAGAACCATCCCGACATGCCGCGTCCCGTGACGCTGCGCTGCACCATGAGCTCGAGGCCACGGGCAAAGCCGTCCAGCCTGTTCTCATACCTGGTGCTCGCGGAGCCTCGGACCACGCGGCCGGCCACGAGGCGGGCCTCCCCCCCGGCGCGGCGCAGCATGGCCCGCTCCTCGCGGTCGTAGACGGTCATCGACACCCGCAGCGCCGGCCCGATGCGTTGCTCGAGGCCCAGATCGAACTGATTCGCGCGTTCCGGCCGCAAGCCAATCCCGCCCGACACGCCGAGAACCTTGTCGAAGCCGGAGAACTGCTGGTACGCGCCGCCCCCGGCGCGGAGCTTCAACGACGAGGTCGCGCGCCACTCCGCCTGGAACCAGGGAGACGTCGTGGACTGGTGCGCCAGACTCCAGCGGTCGGCGCGCACGCCCGGCGCCAGGGTCAGGCGCGGGTGCGGCGTCCATCGCGCGGACGCGTACCCACCCGTCAGGAGCCCGTCGCCGGAGTAGTCGTCGAGCTGCGCGAGGCTGAGACGGTTGGCCGCGAGCCGGCGTCTCACGCGGCTGTTGTCGCGGCGCTCCGCCTCCGCGCCCGCGGCGAGCTCCAGCCACGGACGGGCGCTGACGATGGCGTCCGCCCGGTACGCGAGCTGTCGATCGCGGCCGTTGTCGAGCTCGAGGTCCGCGCTGTTCTGGTTCCGGAAGTGGTTGTCGGCGGCGAGCAGGCGCTGCGTCAGGACCAGCCGCGGCAGCGCCAGCCGCCAACCCGCCACGCCGATGACCGACGCATTGAGCCCCACGTGCACGTCGTCTATATCGCGCGCGATCGGATCGTTCTCGAAGCGCGAGCGCCCGGCGAGCGCCGTCAGGTCGAGGCGCTGCCGCGGCGACAGGTCGTAGGTGATCTTCGCCTGAGCGTCGGCGAAGCCGAAGCTCACCGCCCGGTCCGTCAGGCGGTGGACGATCAGGTCCAAATACGACTGGCGCGCGGAGATCAGCCACGAGCCGCGCCGGCGCCTGCCGATCGGTCCTTCCGCCACGGCCGCGGCACTTGTCCCGCTGACCGCCGCATGGAAGATGCGCCGATCGCGCGACCCGTCGCGCAGCCGGAAGTCGACTTCCGCGCCCGTGTGGCCCGGGTACCGCTGCGCATAGCTGCCATTGAGGAGGGTGACGTCTTCCAGCACGTCGCTGTTGATCATCGCCACGGAGCCGGTGGGGCCCCGGTCCTCGACGCCGCGCACCGTGTGCAGAAGGTACGGCGTGGCGAACCCGTCCACCGTGAA
>JANOJK010001012.1:0-4657 GCA_031408165.1 Acidobacteriota bacterium
CCGGCAGGCGGCTCCGGGGGTGCCGGCGGCGGCGCGGGAGGCTCCGACGGCGCGGGTGTGGCCGGCTCCGCGGGGGCAGGAGCCGGCGGCGCGTCGTCAGCGAACGACGACGACGAGAGCCCGAGGACACCGACACGCTCGCTTGTCGGGGTCCTCGTCAGGTGGGTTCCGGGTCTGAACATCCATGGCGGAGGCGGGCACCGGCCGGAACTTTAGCACGCACTCCCGCGTCTTCCGGGGGCATCAGGCTGCCGCACCGGTCCTCCCGGACCCCGGGGCCTGCTGCCTGGAGGCGTCATGAGGGCCCTGTCTCGCGTCGGCGCCAGTGACAGGATTATTTCGAAAAACGCTTGCCCCCCGCCGCCTGGTCGACCATAATCCCCGGCTCATCCTTCTCACCACAACTTATTGTCAGCACGAGCGTTTGCTTTCCGGAGGTCTCCGATGGGGCGTAGTCTCTCTTTCGCGGTGGTCGTTGCGGCGCTGCTTCACGCGGTGGTGGCCGGGCAGGCGCCTCATGGCGGCAACGTGAAACTGCAGCCGGGGCCCAACACCAACGCGGCGGGGGGCGTCGTCAATCCCGCAGACCCGGCGGCCCTGGTGAAGGCAGACATTCTGCTGCAGCGGCAGAACGAAACGGTGGTCGGCGCGTCCACACGGAACGCCGATCACATCCTGGCCGCGGCGAACGATTATCGGTTCGTCGACTTTCCGGACGACCCGAGCTTCGGCGGCGGGCAGAACTTCATCACGCGGCTCGTCGCCAGGCTGTTCCGGCGCCCCTTGGGTAAGCCGATGCCGCTGCGCGCGACGGGCGGTCCGGTGGGCGCCTGGACCGGCGTGTATCGCTCCTGCGATCGCGGCCGGACGTGGATCGGCAGCGCCCTGCCGGGCGGCCCACTGGACAATTCCCCGGCGTCGATGAGCTCCCCTTTGAAGCAGCTCAGCCTGGACGCCACGGCGCAGGGGGGGCATGCCGAGACGACCGATCCGTTTCTGATGGCCGGCCCCGGCGGCCGCATGCACATGGTCGTACTGGGCTTCATCCGGTTCGCGAACGGGGTTGGCAGCAGCCGCATGTACTACGCGAGCTACACCGATCGCAACGATCGTGAAGGCGGCGGCTGTTTCAACTACGACTTCACCCGGCAGGTCGACACGGCCGACAACTACATCGGCCCCGGCGCGCCGACGCCGTTCATCGACAAGCCGTCGATGGCGGTGGACAAGGACGGGTCGATCTATATCAGCTACACCGTGTTCACCGACGCGGTGAAGAGCAAGATCGTGATCGCGCGATCGCACGATGGTGGCGCCACCTGGAGGAAGACGATTCCACTCCTCAACCTGGGGTTCCTGCGCAATCACGGCACGACGACCACCGTGGACTCGAAAGGAACGGTTTACGTTGCGTGGCGGCTGTTCTACCAGAACTGGCCGTTGATGGTCGTCAGCCGCTCGTTCGATGGGGGGAAGACTTTCTGGCCGGCGACGCCCATCTCGCATTGGTGGCCGGCGAAGAACCTCGACCAGATCGTCCAGCAGTTGAAAGCCGCGAAACTCCAGCCGTTCGATCAGTTCGGAGACACCGGAAGTCCGGATCCGCTCAACGCCACGGCGCGGTCGCTGGCGTTCCCCAGCATCGCGGCCGGGGTGGTCAATGGCCAATCGCGTCTGTTCGCGGTCTGGCAGGAGCGCGCCGACATCGATCCGCAGTCGCCCACGTTCGGCCAACCGTCGGCGACGGGCAGCCCGCGCGTGATGTTCACCATGTCCTCCGATGGCGGATGGTCCTGGACCTCGCGGCGTGCGATCGATGCCGGGCCACGGCCCGAACACGCAACGCTCCTGAATCCTGCACCCCCCTCCGGGCCGCAGTTGCAGCCGGTGTTGAGCATCAGCGGCAGCACCAACCCGCAACTGGTCGTGCTGTACTACGAGGCGCGCGATGAGCTCGCAGGCGGGGCACCGTTCGATGAAAAGTTCGTCAGCGGCATCGGGCGCCAGCTCGACGTGCGCGCGGCCCGCATCAATCCCGTCACCGGCGCGCTCGTGGCGCGGTCGGTGCAGGTGTCCCAGTACGCGATCCAGGCCAATACGGAAACCGCGGCACTGGTGGAAACGGCGCCCGGGTTCGCCGCGGTCCACCGGCAGAACCTGCCGATGTACGGCGGAGGCACGAGAGCGTTCTTCGGCGACTATCCCCACCTGGCCGCGTCGAACGTCTTCGAGCGGGGCAGCCCCTGGAAGTGGGCCACCGAACCGGGCTCGATGCTGGCCATCTGGACCGACAACCGCGATGCGCAGTTCCCGCTCACGGTCGGCCAGCCCGACATCCTGGGCAATTGGCCCGCCTACACCCCCGTCAAACTGACCGGCCCCCCGCTGGCGAATTGTGCGCACGTCGCGACGCGCAACGCCAACCCGTACTTCGCCGAGATTGCCGGCGTCGTGGCAGGCTCGCCGCAGACCTTCAAGCGGCTGAACATTCAGCGCGCCTTCGTCACCTACGTCGAGAACCGCACCCCGCAGGACCGGGTCTTCCGTTTCACGCTCGTGCCGCAGAACGGCATCGTCGCCTCCTTCGAGCAGTTCACCTCGGATAGCGCGACCGACGTCCAGATCTTCGGGAACTCGAGCCGCACCCAGACGGTCTGGGTGGAGCCGAATCTTCAGAACCAGACCGGCTTTGTCCGAATGACGGTCGAGGAGCTCGAAAACGGTGCGGTCAAGGTGGGGGGCTACCGGACGTCGCTCATGCTGAACCCGGACCCCAATAACGAAGCGCTGACGACCGTTCCGAGCACGGCGCCGGTTCCACCGGGCAAGAGCAAGAACATCGACACCTCGGAGCTCCACAATCCACAGGTGTCGGCGCCGCAGGTGTCGGCGTTCACGGTCAAGACCCCGCAGGTCTCCGCCCCGCAGGTCTCCGCTCCGCAGGTCTCCGCTCCGCAGGTGTCCGCGCTCGGGATGCCGCAGGTATCGGCGCCCCAGGTCTCGGCGCCGCAGGTGTCCGCGCCCCAGGTGTCGGCGCCGCAAGTCAGCGCCACCGCCCCGGGAGAACCGCCCAACGGCACGGACACGACGTTCACGGTGGACAACGTCGGCAACACCGAGACGGTCTACGACGCGTTCCTGAACGTGCCGAACGTGGAGCAACTGCTCAACAGCGGCAACTACCAGTTCCAGGTGCTCGTCACGCGGACCAGCCTCGTGCCGGGCTTCGCCCAGACCGCGGCGGGCTGCGTCCCCGCGGCCGAGACCAGGGTCCAGGTGATCGCCAATCTTCAGGTGCCGCAGGTGTCGGCGCCCCAGATCTCGGCGATTCAGAATCCGCAGGTGTCCGCTCCGCAGGTCTCGGCGATCGCCACGTTCTCGGTCGCGCCGCAGGGCGGGGCCGTGCCGATTCCAGTGACCGATAACCAGTCCACGGTGCTCGGGGATCAGGTCCAGATCACCCTGCGATCGATTCGGCTGACGCCGATCGCGGCTGGAGGGCCGACCTTCAACCCGAACACCGTCGAGCTCGAGGTCAAGTCCGAATCCACCAACGTCATCGAAGCTGTGGTTCAGGGCGACAGCCCGGACGACGCCCCGACGGCGTCACCAGCGACGCCGGCGGCTTCGACCCTGCTCGTATCGAATATCGCCGACAGCGGCCCGGGCTCGCTCCGCCAGGCGATTCTCGACGCGAACGCCAGCCCGGATGTGAACTCGATCTTCTTCAACATCACCGGGCCGCGGACCATTTCCCCGCTGTCGGCACTCCCGACCATCACCAGTCCCGTGGTAATCGATGGCGCCAGTCAGCCTGCGTTCCAGGGGGTGCCTCTCATCGAGCTGAACGGAGCCAACGCTGGAGTCGCAAACGGGCTGCACATCACGGCGGCCAACAGCGTCGTCAACGGGCTCGTGATCAATCGATTCGCTGGCGAGGGAATCAGGATCGACGGCGCGACATCCACCGGGAACGTGATCTCCGGTAACTACATCGGCGTCAATGCCTCCGGCACGGCGGCTCTCGGGAACAGCGCGAGCGGAGTTTATATCCGGCGGGCCGGCGGCAACTTCGTGGTGGGGAACGTGGTCTCGGGCAACAACGGGTTTGCGGGCATCGCGATCTGTGGAGCCACATTCTGCGGCGGCGGTGAGGATTCGGGGAGCCCGATCGACGCCTCCGGAAACGTCATCAGGGGAAACTTCGTCGGCTTGACGGCTGACGGCTCAGCGCCACTGGGGAACAAGGGATATGGGGTGAGTCTCGACGGGGCGCCGAACACGCTGGTGGGCGGTACAGCACCCGGCGCGGGCAACAGCATTGCTTTCAGCGGCGACCCGCAAAGCGAGTCGATACGATCGGGCGTCGTTGTCTTCAATCCCGGCGCAACCGGCAATCAGATCCTGGCCAATAGCATCCACTCCAACACCGGTCTGGGCATCGATCTCGGAAGCGACGGCGTCACCGCCAACGACGAGGCCGACGCAGATACCGGGCCGAACGACCTGCAGAATTCCCCGGTGCTGACCATCGTGACCAGCGGAGTCGGCACGAGCGTGGGGGGCCGCGTCAACACCGGGGCGGGCCGCGACGTACGGGTCGACTTCTACAGCAGCCCCACGTGCGATCCCTCCGGCTACGGCGAGGGGACGAATT
>JANOJK010000147.1:0-10762 GCA_031408165.1 Acidobacteriota bacterium
CATGTGGTACGTGGTCCGCCGCTCGTGGCCGTCTCACCTCGAAGATGCGAACGAGCGACAGCCAATGAGCCCCGCGAGCGGAGCGCGACCAATCGTGCGGGCGGAGGCGGACGGGGCGGAGCCCCCAGGTAATCTCGAAGAGGCGAAAGAGCGACAGCGAATGAGCCACGCGAGCGGAGCGGGGATCTCAGGGGTCCCCGCGAGCGAGCGTGCCGGGGGGTCTGGCGGGGCGGAGCCCCCCAGCTAAATATGATTCCGGCGCTGGTCGTGTTCGGCTACCTGGCCGTCGTCCTCTCCATCGGCGTCCTCGCGGGACGCTCCCGAGGCGCCGGCGGCGAGGCCGAGGATTACTTCCTGGCGGGGCGCACCATCGGGCCCGTCGTATTCCTGCTGTCGCTCTTCGGCACGAACATGACGGCCTTTTCCATCCTCGGCGCGTCCGGCCACGCGTTCGCGAACGGCATCGTCACCTACGGCCTGATGGCGTCCTCGTCCGCGCTGGTGATTCCGCTCGGGATCTTTCTCATCGGCACGCGGCTCTGGGCGCTCGGCAAGCGCCACGGCTTCATGACGCCGGTGCAGATGTTCCGCGATCGCTGGGAATGCGGCCACATCGGGACGGTCATCTTTCTGGTGCAGGCGGTCCTGCTGGTCCCCTACATCGTGATTGCCGTGATGGGCGGCGGGACCACGCTGAGGGCCGTGAGCAACGGGGTCGTGCCCTACTGGCTCGGCGGCGCGATCGTGTCCTTCGTCGTCATGGGGTACGTGTTCTTCGGCGGGATGCGGGGCACCGCCTGGGTCAACACCTTCCAGACCGTCCTGTTCCTGTCGTTCGGCGCGATCGCCGTCGCGGTGATCGCGCACGGCATGGGGGGATTCGCGAACGCGATGGAATCGCTGCTGGCGTCGCCCGCCACGGCGCCGCTCCTCACGCGCGAGCGCGTGTCGCCGCTGTACTTCCTCAGCTATACCTTCATCCCGCTGTCGTCGCTCGCCTTCCCGCACATCGGGATCTTCTGCCTGACGGCCAGGCGGCTGTCGCACTTCCGGAGGACCGTCATCCTCTATCCCATCTGCATGCTTGCGATCTGGCTGCCGTCGGTCTTCCTCGGTCTTGCGGCGAACAAGGCGGTGGACCTGCCGGCGATCCAGTCGAAGGTCGAAGCCCGCGCGACGCTGGCGGCCCAGGGGCCCGGCCTGAGCCCCGAGCGCCGGGCGGAGCTCCGCACCGCGGCGAGCGGAGACGACGTGATCCTGAGGCTCGTCGAGGGTTATGCGCCGATCTGGCTCGCGTCCCTGCTCGGCGCCGCCGTCATGGCGGCCGTCATGGCGAGCGACTCGCAGATCCTGGCGCTCTCCACGATGTTCACGGAGGACGTCTTCGCCTTCTACGGCGGGGCGGCGCGGTTCGGCCCGCACGTCCAGGTGCAGACGGGGCGCATCTTCGTCATCCTCCTCACCGTCGTCGCCTATTCGATCGCGATGGCGTCGCCGCCGTCGATCTTCGACATTGCCAGCCAGTACGCGTTCGCGGGCTACGCCGCGCTGTCCCCCCTTCTAATCGCGGCGCTCTTCTGGAAGAAGAGCACGAAATGGGGGGCGCTCGCCGTGGCGGTCTGGACCGCCTCCGCAGTGGCCGCGATCGCCGTCCTGCAGTGGGCGGTCGCGGCGCCGCCGCCGGGGACGGCGGTCACGGTCTGGGGCGTTGGCGGCGTCGATGTCGTCGCGCGCATCGCGGCCGGCACGACGGTGCTGGGGTTCCTCCCGGTGGTGCCGATGACGATAATCTCGGCGCTGCTGATGTTCATCGTGTCGCGCGCGACGGCGTGGTCGCTGCCCGGCGCCGCCACGCTCGCGAAGTACGAGGTATAGACATGGACAGGAAGACCTGGCTGATTGCCGCGATCGCGGCGATCGGGTTCGCGTTCGACACCTACGAGCTCCTCATGCTGCCGCTCATCGTGCGGCCGGCGCTCGTCGAGCTGCTCGGCGTTCCCGCCACCTCTCCGCTCGTCAACCAGTGGGTCGGTTACCTCTTTTACATCCCGGCGGTCGCAGGGGGCATCTTCGGCCTGCTCGGCGGCTACCTGACCGACCGGCTCGGACGCCGCCGCGTGCTCACGTGGAGCATCCTGCTCTACGCGTTCTCGGCGTTCGCCGCGGGCTATTCGACGACGGTCTACCAGCTGCTCTTCTGGCGCTGCTGCACGTTCGTCGGCGTATGTGTCGAGTTCGTCGCGGCGGTCGCGTGGCTGTCGGAGCTGTTCAAAGATCCGAAGCGGCGCGAATCGGTCGTCGGCTACACGCAGGCGTTCGGCTCCCTCGGCGGACTCATGGTCACCGGCGCCTATTACTTCGCCGTCACCAACGGGCAGAGCTTTCCCGCTGTCCAGGGCGGCCACGAGGCGTGGCGCTACACGCTCATGTCGGGCATCATCCCGGCGATTCCGTTGATCGTCATCCGGCCGTTCCTGCCCGAGTCGCCGGTCTGGCTGGAAAAGAAGCGCGCCGGCACGCTGAAGCGTCCGAGCTTCGGCGAGCTGTTCACGCCGCGGTTCAGCCGCACGACGATCGTGACGACGATCATGATGGCGTGCGCGTACGCCGCCGCGTTCGGCGCGATCCAGCAGGTCCCGCGCATCGTGCCCGGCCTGGAGGAGGTCCGCGCGCTGCCGCGGCCGGCGATTGAACAGGCCGTCAGCACCGTGCAGTGGTACCAGGAAGTCGGCGGCCTCGCCGGACGCACCGCGCTGGCCTACCTCGCGATCATCATCGTCAGCCGCCGGCGGCTGCTGCACGTCTTCCAGGTTCCCGGCTTGATCCTGCTGCCGCTGGTATTTCTCTTTCCCGCGACGAGCAACCTGACGCTGCTCAAGTGGGGCATCGCGGCGGTCGGCTTCATGACGATCGCGCAGTTCAGCTTCTGGGGGAACTACCTGCCGCGCGTCTATCCGACCTATCTCCGGGGGACGGGCGAGAGCTTCGCGGCCAACGTCGGCGGACGCATGATCGGCACAGGGGCGGCGCTCCTGACGACGTCCATCGTCGCGTCGATGCCCGGCGGCACGCCGCAGATCCGGCTCGCGTATGCCGCGGCGCTGGTGGGAACGGCCGCCTATGTGATCGGCTTCGCCGCGAGCTGGTGGCTGCCGGAGCCGACCAAGGAAGACTTGCCCGAATAGAGCTTCCGCCCATCGATCTTCCGCCTGAACGCGGAAGTCAGAGCGCGCGCTGGTAAAGGACACGGGCGTCGGCCTCCTCGAAGGCGCGCGGATTGTGCGTTCCCGTCCACTGCGTGGCGGCGTCGGCCGCAAGCGCGGCAATGTCCTCCTCGCGCACCCCGATGTCGGACAGCCTTCGAGGAAGCCGGGCCACGCGGATGAGCTCTTCGAGCCTCGCGGCCAGGTCCTTGCCCGGCAGCAGCGCCGCGTAACGGTCCCCCACCACCTCGGCGTTCCAGCGGACGACGTGCGGCAGCATGACGGCGATGGCGATGCCGTGCGTCGTGCCGTACTTCGCGGTGAGCGGATTGGCGCACGCGTGCGTCGCGCCCAGCATCGAGAGCTCGATCGCGGCGCCCGCCAGGTTCGCGCCGCGCAGCATCGCGCCGCGCGCGGCGACATCCGTGGGACTCGCGAGCACTCGCTCATAATTCCCCTCGAGCAACCGCCAGGCCTCGAGGGCGAGGTCGGCGGATGCCTCGGTCCGGTTCTTCGTGACGTAGGCTTCGACGGCGTGGGACAGGGCGTCGTAACCCGCGACGGCCGTCACGGCTGTCGGCTGCGAGACGGTCAACGCCGGGTCGAGGATGACGATCCGGAACGCGGCCTTTTCGTCGCCGCACGCCATCTTCGCGTGCGTTTCGGCGTCGGAGATGATCGCGTACGACTGCGCCTCGCTGCCCGTGCCCGCCGTGGTCGGGATCCCGATCGACGGCAGCATCGGTTTCGACGCCGTGCCGTGGCCTCGATAGTCGCGCATCGACCCGCCGTTGGTGAGCACGAAGTTGATCCCTTTCGCGCAGTCGAGCGAGCTCCCACCGCCGAGCGCGACGATGCCGTTGACGCCGGCAGAGGCGGCGGCGGCGCGACCCGCCTCGACCATTCGCGTGTCAGGGTTGGCGTCGAAGTCGTGGAAGAAGACGGGCTCGACCCCGGCGGCCCGAAGGGACCAGGCCGCCCGATCGACGAAGCCCGTGGCGAGGATCCCTTTATCTGCAACGATTAGGGCCTTTGTAAACGCCAGCTCCCCCGCGAGCGTCCCTAACTGTGCAAGCGCGCCCTCGGCGAACACCACGCGAATGGGCATTTCGGCAATATTATCGCGAGGTCCGAGGTGAGAGGTCCGGGGTTCGACAGGAGCAACGATGAAACGAGCGATCTTGACGACTGTGTGCGCGGCCCTGCTCGTGAACGTGCAGGCCGCTCCCGATACGACGTCTGAACAGTATTGGCCGCAGTGGCGCGGTCCGCATGCCACCGGCGTGTCGAAGACCGCCGATCCGCCGATCGAGTGGAGCGAGACGAAGAACGTCCGCTGGAAGACCGAAATCCCCGGCCGCGGGTCGGCCTCGCCGGTCGTCTGGGGTGACAAGGTCTTCGTCCTGTCCGCGGTCCCCGTCGGGGTCGAGCTCTCGGCCTCGCACCAGCCGCGCGGCGGCGTCCGGCCGGCCGTGCCGCACAAGTTCGTCGTCATGGCCCTCGACCGCAAGACCGGCAAGGTCGCGTGGGAGAAGACCGCGCGCGAACACACGCCCCACGAGGGCGCGCACCAGCAGTTCGGCACCTACGCATCGTCGTCGGCGTTCACCGACGGCGCGCGCGTCTACGCGTTCTTCGACTCGTTCGGGCTCTACGCCTACGACATGAACGGCAAGCTGCTCTGGGAGAAAGACCTGGGCGACAAGAAGATGCGCAACGAGTTCGGCGAGGGGCAGACCCCCGTGCTCCACGGCAATCGCATCGTCGTCCAGTGGGATCATCAGGGCCCGTCGTTCATCACCGCGCTCGACACGCTCACCGGCAACGAGATCTGGCGGACCGAGCGGCAGGAGATCGACAGCTGGGGCACGCCCCTCGTGGTCGAGCACGGAGGGCGCGCGCAGGTCGTCACCGGCGCGATGAACAAGGTCACGAGCTACGACCTCGAGACCGGCAAGGTCGTCTGGCAGGGACCTGGGCTGACGATGAACCCGATCCCGTCAACGGTCTCCGAGGATGGCATGGTGTTCGCCGTGAGCGGCTTCCGCGGCAGCAAGCTGCACGCGATCAAGCTCGACGAGGCGAAAGGGGACATCACGAGCAGCGGCGCCATCAAGTGGTCGCTGGCGGCGGACACGCCGTACGTGCCGTCGCCGCTCCTCTACGACGGCGTCATTTACCTGCTGAAGTCGAACTCGGGGATTCTCTCCGCGTTCGACGCGAAGACCGGAAAGCCGCACTACCAGCTCCAGCGGCTCGAAGGCGTGCCGAACGTGTTCGCGTCCCCCGTTGGCGCGAAGGGACGCGTCTACATCCCCGGGCAGCAGGGGACGACCATCGTCATCAAGCACGGCCCGGCCTACGAGGTGCTCGCGACCAATACGCTGGACGACGCATTCGATGCGTCGCCAGCGCTGGCGGGGAGCGAGCTCTACCTGCGCGGGGCGAAATACCTGTACTCGATCGGGAAATAGGTCTCGCGGGAAACCGGTCTCGCCGTATCAGGGCAAGGGTCCACACTGACGCCCCTGCTACACGTGTCAGACCGCTTTGGCCTCGAGCTCGATCGTGAGCGAGCCGCGGAGAGCGTTCGAGACGGGGCATTTGCCTTCCGCCTCTTTCGCCACCTCGGCAAACTGATCCTTCGGAATGCCGGTCAGTCCGTGCGCGGTCACCGACAACTTCGACGTGGTGATCTTGATGCCGGCGTCTCCCTTGTCGGCGCTGACCGTCGCGGTGACGTCGGTCTTCGCGATCGAGCCGCCCTTCTTCCCGACGGTGGCGTTCAGCGCCATCGCGAAGCACGCCGCGTGCGCGGCGGCGATGAGCTCCTCGGGGCTCGTCATGCCGGCCGGTTCGCCGATGCGCGCGGGAAAGGTGACGGGCAGGTTGAAGGCACCGCTGCCGGCTTTCGCTGTCCCCTTGCCCTCCATGATCGAGCCTTCCCAGTTCACCGTGACACTGCGTGAGAACGTTGCCATTCAGTCTCCTTGGTTACGTTACTTCTTGCCTTTGGCCGTTATGGCCAGCTGCACACACACGCCCGCGATGCCGAGCGCGAGCCAGACGAGCAGGATCCAGTACTGGCCAGGCGCGGGATTCATCGGGTACGCCAGCCAGACGTTGTTGCGGGCGGCCGCGTCGACGGCAACGCGGGTCCCCGACAGCGCGATTGCACCGACGATCATCGTCCAGGCCCCGCCAAACGCGGTGGCCCCCACGATCACGTAGCGCTGCAACGCGAGCGCGGCGAGCGCGCCCGCGATCGAGAAGAGGATGACGACGGCCGCGCTCGGCTCGCGGCCGAGCGACGCCCAGATGAGGCTCGTGGCGAGCGCGCCGATGCCCGCGCCGAGGAGAGCGACGCCGACGAAGTACGCCGCAATCAGAATCAGTGCGCCGATGACGCCGCCGAGCAGCGCCGCGCCGATCATCCACCCCGTGTGCTCCGTCCCGGTCGCGCCGCTCGCGAGCAGCGCCCCGAGCATGAAGCCGTAGATGCCCAGCACGATCCGGAAGACGCGGTAGCCGGCAAAGCATGAGATCAACCCGCCGGCGAGCAGGATGATGGCCGCTGGTAACTGGAAGGACGCCGGCAGCATGAACAGGTGATTATAGTCCGGGGCTCAGGGCCGGGAGCCGGGTGAGGGGACGCGGCACGCCGGCGACATGCCGCGTGCTAACGTGCCGATCGCAGCGCCATGCCTCTGCCCCCAGCCCCGGGCCCCCCGAGCCCGATGGCCGCTCGTAGGATTGCCCGCCGTAAATCGGCAGGGCGTTGATCCCGCGCTTGAAGATCGCGAGTTTGTGAATTTCCTCCGAGACTTGCACCGCAAGTTCGCGCGTCGGGCAAAGGATGAGCACCTGCACGGAGCGCAGATTGGGGTCGATCTTCTCGATGGCGGGAATGCCAAAGGCCGCCGTTTTGCCCGAGCCGGTTTGCGACTGGCCCACGGCATCCTTGCCCGCCATCAGCACGGGGATGGCCGCCGCCTGAATCGGCGCGGCCTGTTCAAAGCCCAGTTTCTCAATGGCCTTGAGGACTTCAGCGGACAGGCCAAGTTCGGAAAATAGTTTTGGTGTCATACAATGTCGTGTTTGCGACCCGGTTAAGTTACCCGAAGAGGGCCGCGAATGAGAGGTATTTCTCGGGCGACTTGAACCGCTCTTGGACGTTGGCTTTCCTTTGGCCCAACCGAAAAGTACATTGAGCGCGTCGCTTCCTTTGCGTTAGAGTCTCGTCAAAGAGCGAAATTAGTCCTGAGAACTGCCATGAATCACCTCCGCGGAATGTTGCTGCTCAGTTGCCTGATTGGGCCGGTTGCCTTGGCCGCGCCGGTGGACTATCTGCGCGAGGTCAAGCCGTTGTTCGCGCTGAATTGCTACCGATGCCACGGCGCGTCCCAACAAAAGGGCGGACTCCGCGTGGACACCGCGGCGTTCGCATCGAAGGGTGGCGACAACGGCCCCGCTTTCGTTGTCGGAAAGGGCGCAAAAAGCATCCTCATCCAGGCGCTCAAGGGCACGCACGCCGACATTTCGCGGATGCCTTACAAGAAACCACCGCTACCCGACGCGCAGATCGAAACCATCGCCCGCTGGATTGACGAAGGCGCGAATGCTCCTGCCGATGAAGCGCCGCAATCGGACAGGCATTGGGCCTTCGTGGCGCCGGTGCGCGCGCAGTTGCCTGAAGTGAAGCATGCCGACTGGCCGCGCAACGCCATTGACCGCTTCATCCTCGCGCGGCTCGAACAGGAAAAAATCAAACCCTCCCCGGAAGCGGATCGCGTGACCCTCATCCGACGGGTAAGTCTGGATCTGACCGGCCTGCCTCCGACGCCGACCGAGGTGGACGCCTTTGTGAACGATCAACGGACGGATGCTTACGAACAACTGATTGAGCGCCTGCTGGCATCGCCGCATTACGGCGAGCGCTGGGGACGGCACTGGCTCGACGTGGCGCGCTACGCGGACTCCAATGGCTACAGCATTGACGCGCCGCGCACGATCTGGAAATACCGGGATTGGGTCATTGATGCCCTGAACCGCGACCTGCCTTACGATCAGTTCGTCATCGAACAACTCGCCGGCGACCTTCTACCTGACGCGACGATGGAGCAGAAAGTCGCCACCGGTTTTCATCGCAACACGCAGATCAATCAGGAGGGTGGTATTGACCCGGAGCAGTTTCGCATCGAGTCCGTGCTGGACCGCGTGGGCACGACGGCCACGGCCTTCCTGGGCCTCACCGTCGCCTGTGCGCAATGTCACGATCACAAGTTCGATCCCATCAGCCAGCGCGAGTTTTACTCGCTCTATGCGTTCCTCAACAACCAGGATGAACCGAATCTGGAGGTCGCCTCGCCCGGGGAATTCGCGAAGCGCGAAGCGCATCGCGTCAAGACCAAGACCATTGAAACCGAGTTGAAGCAATACGCCGATTCGATTGCGACGAATCAAACGGCGTGGGAAACGAGCCTCACGCCGGAACAACGTGTGAAATTGAAGGACGAAGTGCAAACCGCGCTGCTGCTTCTGCCCGAGCAGCGCAACGAGGAGCAACGGAAAAACGCCTTCACTGCCTTTCGCGATCAGGACCCCGGTTACAAGCAGCTTCAGAAAAAACTCGACCGGTTCAAGAAGGATGAGCCCCGCATCACCAGCACGATGGTTCTGCAGGAGCGCGCCAAACCGCGCGAATCGTACGTGTTCATCAAGGGCGATTTCACGCGCAAGGGAGATCCGATCATGCCTGGCACATTGAAAGTCCTGAACCCGTTTCCGGCAAAGGAGAATCCCAACCGGCTGGATCTCGCGCGCTGGATGGTGGACCCGCAAAATCCGCTCGCCGCGCGCGTGCAGGTCAACCGCATCTGGCAGCAGTATTTCGGGCGCGGGCTCGTGGAGACGGAAAATGATTTCGGCACGCAAGGCATTCCGCCGACGCATCCCGGACTGCTCGACTGGCTGGCAAGCGAGTTCATGCAACCGGTGTTGAATGACGAATTTCGAATGACGAATGGCGGATCGCCGAGCTCATTCGTCATTCGTCATTCGTCATTTCTACCTTGGAGCATGAAGCACCTGCACCGGCTCATCACGACTTCGGCCACGTATCGCCAGTCCTCGCGCGTCCGGTCCGACCTGGCCAACGTGGACGCAAACAACAAGCTGCTCGCGCGGCAATCTCGTCTCAGGCTCGACGCCGAGATCGTTCGCGATGTTGGCCTCAGCGCGAGCGGATTGTTGAATCTGAAAATCGGTGGCCCGAGTGTATTCCCGCCGCAACCGGATGGCGTGATGACGTTGGGCCAGTCCAAACGCGAATGGACGCCCAGCGACGGCGACGATCGTTTTCGCCGCGGGATGTACACCTTCTTCTGGCGCGCCACGCCGCATCCCGCACTGATGGTTTTCGACAGTGCGGATGGCTTCAGCGCCTGCACGCGCCGTCCGCGCTCCAACACACCGCTCCAGGCACTCACGTTGTTGAATGACCGGGCGTTCGTTGAGTTTGCCCAGGCGCTCGCAGCACGGGTGTTGAAGGAGCCGGCCAAGTCAGACAGTGATCGCGTGGAGCAGGCGTTCCGCTGGTGCGTCGCGCGAAATCCATCGCCTCGCGAGCGCGAGCGGCTGCTGGAATTGTTGAACAAGGAAACGGCGGCGTTTGAGCGAGCACCGGATGAGGCATTGGCAATGTTGCCCCGCAAGAAAGACCCGGCGCTGGATGCGACACAACTCGCCGCGTGGACCACGGTTTCCCGTGTGCTGTTGAATCTGGACGAAACCATCACGCGAGAGTGACGACAGAATGAACGCCTTTCCCTCACCCCGACCCTCTCCCATCCGATGGGAGAGGGAGATTCATCCGCCGTCTCTTCCGAAGACGGATGCGCGGTGTCCGCCGGACAACCGTTGGCAAATGTTGAAGCAACCGCCTGCAGTTCCCTCTCCCGTCGGACGGGAGAGGGTCAGGGTGAGGGCCCTTCCCGCTATTTCACACAAGCCATGAGCCATTTCCCCACCCATCCTGATCTGCGTTTCCTCACGCGCCGGCAATTCTTCAGCCGTTGCGCACTCGGGCTGGGCGGTATCGCGCTCGCCTCGATGCTGAGAGAACAGTCAGCATTCGCCGCGACTCCTGCTGCCTCGCTCAATCCGATGGCCGTAAAGCCGCCGCATTTCCCGGCGAAGGCGAAAAACATCATTTATCTCTTCATGGCCGGCGGCCCGTCGCAATTGGAATTGTTCGACCACAAACCAAGACTCAACGAACTGGATGGCCAGCCGATTCCGCAATCGTTCATCGAAGGCAAACGCTTCGCCTTCATGGACAGCAGCCACGGCATAAAGCTGCTCGGCTCGCGCCGCCAGTTCAAACGCCACGGCCAATCCGGCATGTGGGTCTCGGAATTGTTTCCGCACACAGCGGGCATCGTGGATGACGTTAGCTTCGTGACTTCGTGCTCGACCAACCTGTTTAATCACGCGCCCGCCAAACTGTTCATGAACACCGGCTCGGGCCAGTTTGGCCGGCCCAGCATGGGTTCGTGGGT
>JANOJK010000150.1:0-3516 GCA_031408165.1 Acidobacteriota bacterium
TCAGGACGAAACGTCGTCCTTCTCACGGGATCGGGACATACAGCACACGTCTACGACGAGTTCGCCCCGCAGCTCACTGATTGCTGCCATGTGTATGGCATCACGCGGCGAGGCTTCGGCGCGTCGAGCCGACCAGCGTCGGGCTACGATGACCAGCGGCTGGCCGACGATGTGTTTCACGCGCTCGAAGAGGCGAGGGTCCAGCAGCCCGTGCTCGTCGGTCACTCGATGGCCGGCCGCAGTAGGGGACGGTGACTCATGATCAGAATCGTCTCGAAGGGCTGGCTGAGGGCCTTGGTCATGTTGCTTCCTGCAACGGGCGCCGAGGCTCTCGCCTATCGGCTGCTGTACGTCTGCCCTGGGGGTGCGGGCTTGACTCTGTCAGGCCCACGCGATATAAGGAATCGAATGTTCATGGCCGTCCGGTGCGCATGTCTCTGTTGCTGCTGTAAAACGCCGCAAGCGCGCATCCTTGTTTTCGCCATGACGACCTGAACCGTCCATATCAAGTCGCCGAGTCAACGAAGCCCGGGAGCGAAAACTCCCGGGCTTTTCTTTTTACTGGAGCGTGCGCAGTGGCGGTGTTCCCGGCATTTCTGAAGCTCGCGGGCCGGAAGGTCCTGGTGGTCGGCGGTGGTCCGATGGCGGCCGCGAAGATGGCCCCGTTACGGCAGGCCGGCGCAGAGATCCACCTCGTCACGCCGGCGATCTGTCCCGCAATGGATTTGACGGGGGTCGCATCAGTGATGCGGCGCGAATTCCGGCCGGACGACCTCGACGGAGTGTGGCTGGTCGTGGCTGCGGCTCCCCCGGTTGTGAACCGCGAGGTGGCCGCGGAAGCCGGGCGGCGCCGGCTGTTCGTCAACGCCGTCGATGACCCGGAGAACGCCACCGTGTACCTCGGCGGCGTCGTACGTCGCGGCGGCGCCACGATTGCCATCTCCACTGACGGCGCCGCCCCCGCGCTGGCCGGCCTCCTGCGGGAGGCGCTCGAAGCCGCGCTGCCGAGCGAGGAGGAGATGGACGCGTGGCTGGCGCGCGCGCGGGAGCTACGGGCCGCCTGGCGGGCGGCCGGAGTGCCGATGGCGGCGAGGCGCCCCCAACTTCTGGAAATGCTGAACCGCATACACGACACCCGTCTGGACACGCGGCCGGCCTCCCCGCCGGGAGCGCCACGATGACCGGGGCCGTCTCGCTGGTCGGCGCCGGACCCGGCGACCCCGAGCTCCTGACGCTCAGAGCGGTCCGCCGTCTGCACGAAGCGGACCTCGTCTTGTACGACGCGCTGGTCCCCACGGAAATTCTCGCCTTCGCGTCACGGGCCCGCCGCTTCTATGTCGGCAAGCGGGCCGGCCGTGCCTCGATCGAGCAGGACGCGATCAACCGGCTGATGATCCGTGAAGCCCGCCGGGGGCATCGGGTCGTGCGCCTCAAGTGCGGCGACCCGTTCGTCTTCGGCCGCGGCGGTGAGGAGGCCCTGGCTCTCGCGGCCGCGGGCATCCGCTGCGAAATCGTTCCCGGCCTGACGACCGCGGTCGCAGCGCCTGCGCTCGCCGGCATTCCCGTGACGCATCGCGGCCTCGCGTCCGCGTTCGTTGTCGTGTCGGGCCATTCGGAGGCGGCGTTCGGTCCGCTCCTCGCGTCACTGGAACCGCACAGCGCCACGGTGGTCGTGATGATGGGGCTCGGTCAGCGGGACGCGATCGCGCGCGTCATGACCGCCGCCGGATGGGCCGCGCACACGCCGGTGGCGGTCCTGCTGGGAGCATCGACCGCCGCCGCCGAGACCTGGTCCGGAACCCTCGAAGGGCTCCCTCGGGCGTCACTGCCGATCCGCGACCACGCGCCCGGCACCATCGTCATCGGCGCGGTCGCCGGGCTTTCGCTTCACGTGAGCGCGACAACGGCGGACTCCGATCATGCGGGCGCCGGCGCGGCGCAACAGGCCGGGAGGAATCATGTCAGTCACGGATGACCCCCAGACTCTAGGACGGACGCGGCTCTCATTCGCGAACCCCGCCGAGATCGACGAGTTCGTCGGCACGCTGGAACGCTACGAGCGCGGCGAGCTCACCCCCGAGGAATGGCGCAAGTACCGCCTGGTGCGCGGCCTCTACGGGCAACGGCAGACCGGCGATGCGCAAATGCTGCGGGTCAAGATTCCGCAGGGGGTGCTCAACGGTGACCAGCTCCACGCGCTCGCCGATGTGGCCGACCGCTACTCGCGCGGATTCGGTCACATCACGACGCGGCAGAACGTGCAGTTCCATTTCATGCCCTTGCGCACTGTGGAACCCGCGATGCGGCACCTCGCCGCCGCGGGGCTGACGACGCGGGAGGCCTGTGGCAATTCCGTCCGGAACATCGTCGCCTGTCCCTATGCCGGCGTCGCGCTCGACGAGCTCTTCGACGTGACCCCGTACGCCGAAGCGCTGACCCGGTACCTCCTCCGCCATCCGTTGAGCGCATCGCTGCCGCGCAAGTTCAAGATCGCCTTCGAGGGCTGTGCATCCGGGGATCACGCCTTCACGGCCATCAACGACATCGGCTGGCGCGCGGCGCTGGCGCCGGACGGCTCCGGACGGCGCGGCTTCCGCGTCACGGTCGGGGGCGGCACCGCGATCATGTGCCGCTCCGGATCCACGTTGCAGGAATTCCTGCCCGCGTCCGACATCTTCGCCCTCGCCGAAGCCGTCATCCGTGTCTTCCATGCCCAGGGTGACTACGAGCACAGGCAGCGAAACCGGATGAAGTTCCTGATCAAGACGATGGGATGGGAAGGTTTCCGTGGAGCGGTGGACCGCGAGCTCGCCGAGCTTCGCGGCGCCGGCGTGCCGCCGCTGCCCTTTGACCCCGAGACCCCTCCAGTCGAGCACCCGCCTGTCTCGCCGGGGGCGCCCGCGCCGGACGTTATCGATCTCGCGGCGGTGGTCGCGGCAAGCGCCACGCGCGGACCGGGCATCGCGCCGCCCACGGCGCCGCAGCACGGTCACCCCGGACGCGAGCGGTCGGCATGGCTCGCGAGCAACGTGCGCCGCCAGAAGCAGGCTGAGTTCAATATCGTCACCGTCACGCTGCCGCTCGGCGACATCAGCGGCGGGCAGTTGCGTGCGCTGGCCGCCCTCGCCGAATCGTACGCGGACGGGCTGGTGCGCGTCACGCCGGAGCAGAACGTGATGCTCCGGTGGGTGCGCGGGCGCCAGATCCCCGGGCTCTATCGCCGGCTGGCGGCGGCCGGGCTCGCCGAAGCGGGTGCGGGGTCGATTACCGACGTCACGAGCTGCCCGGGCGCCGAATCGTGCAAGCTGGCGGTGACGCAGTCCAGGGGGCTGGCGCGGCTGGTGCGCGAGCGCTTCGCAGCCGGCGGCGGCCACACCGCGGCCGCTGACGTGAAGATCAAGATCAGCGGCTGTCCCAACGGCTGCGGCCAGCACCACGTGGCCGGCATCGGCTTCCAGGGCAGCATCCGCAAGGTCGGCGACCGCGCCGTGCCGCAGTACTTCGTCATGATCGGCG
>JANOJK010001083.1:0-5494 GCA_031408165.1 Acidobacteriota bacterium
ACAGCTCTGAATGACAGCTAGAACTTCCTCCTGCAGCAGTGGTTTTGAAACCAGTGTCCAGGAAGTTCAGAGTTCGCGGTCACGGTTCGCGGTTTTTGCTCGAGCGTGAACTGTAAAGCTGCAACCGTCGCCACCGGGACCGTACGGGGATACACTGCCGCGCGGGGGTGTCCCGGTGGTATCGAGTGCTCGCGCCGGTGTGGCCGCTGGTCTGATCGTCTCGCTCCTTGGAATCGCCGGGGTGGCAGCGCAGAAGCCGAAGCCGCCGGTGAAGCCCAAGGCCACCGCGCCGGGGTCCAAGACGGCGCCGAAGGCGTCCAAGCCGGTGGACCCGGCGCCCAAACCGCCCCAGCCCAAGCCGCAGCAGTGGAAGGTGACGTCGCGTTACGTCGCGGATGGCGTCGAGACGCTGACCAGCGTGTATGCCGGCGCAAAGCGCCAGCGCGTCGAGCTGCCCGGAGGGACGACGATCGTCACGCAGTGCGATCTCTCCCGAACGGTGCAGATGAACGATCGCGCGCGCGCATACGCGATCGTTCCCTTCACCGCCCCGCCGGCCGCACCGGCCACCACGGATGGTCCGCCGCCGAAGCCGGGCGCGGGCGTGCTCGTCACGACGACGGGCACCGACACAGGCGAGCGGCGCGAGATGTTCGGCCAGCAGGCGCGCCACCTGAAGCTCGTCACCACGACCGAGCCCACTCCGCAGGCCTGTGACAAGAAGAAGGGACGCGTCGAGACCGACGGATGGTTCGCCGACATTCCCGAGCTGCAGGAGTGCGCCGGGGCGAAGGCGGTCCGGACCGCGGTGGAGCCCGCGGGCGCGTGCCGCGACCCCCGCGTCGAGCAACGCGCGGGCATCGCGGTCGACGGCTTCCCTCTGGCCTACTCCGTGACGGCGTTCGACGGCGCCGGCAAGGAGCTCTCGAAGCTCGTCGTCGAGGTCACCGCGCTCACGCGAGAGGATCTCGCGGCGCCGATGTTCGAGCCGCCGGCCGGGTTCACCGCGCTGCCGGATGCCGAATCGCTCATCGCGGCGGCTCGACGCGTGGAGCTCGAGGAGCTGGGGACGACACCAAAGCTCGCCGGCCGGATCCGGATCGGCGTGGCGCCGACGGCCGACAAGAGCGGCAAGAGTGCCGCGACGGACGCCGTCCGCAGCGACCTGCTCGAGAACTTCAGTACTAAGCCGTTCGAAGCGGTTCCGCTTTCTGCGGGCACACCCGCGGAACAGGAGGCGGAAGCACGCAAGAAAGAGTGTGACTACCTGGTGCGGCCGGAGCTCGGGTCGCTGAAAACGTCCGCGCCGGGCAAGCTCGGCGGCCTCGTCCGCCGCGCCTCCGGCGGAGGCGCGCCGACGGAGATCCACGAGGCCGACGTCGCGATGGAGCTCGTTCCGGTGAGCGCCACCGCGCCGCGCCCGAAGAAGCTGACATCGTCGGCGAAGACGGGCGCCTTCACGTGGCGGCGCGCCGTCGGTCTGGCGCGCTTCGCGGGCAAGATCTACTTCGGCATGACTGGCGGCATGATGACCACCCTCATGAGCTCCTCGGGCGTCGGGGGCGGCGGCCCGCTCGGCGGGGGCGACCCCACCGTCAACGCGATCATGTCTCTGCTCGGCCCCGGGGGAGGGGAGCCCCCGGACGATCTCACGACGCCGGCAGCCGTCGTCACGGCGGCGTTTCAGAAGGCCGCCGCGGACGTGATGAAGGAGCTGCAGCCTAAGTAGCGCCGGCCAGGAGTGCCGCGACGCGGCTGGCGCGCACGCGGCCGCCGTGCTCCGCGGGGACGCGCGCCGCCCGCCCGACGTGCCCTTCGGCGAACCCCGCCCGGGCGAGATCGCGAAGCGCGTCGGCGTCGATGCCGCCGCCCGGAAGAATCATCAGGCGCGGAGGGGCGGCGAGGCGAAGCACCCGCAGCCTCGCAAGCCGCGCCGGCCACGTGCCGGTCCCGCCCGATGTCAGCACCCGGTCCACGCGCGTCTCCCCTGCCAGCAGGCGCAGGGCCTCCAGCGGGTCCGCCGCCTCGTCGAACGCGCGGTGGAACGTCACCGGAACCGCGAGCGCGCCGACGGCCGCCCGCACCGCCGCAAGATCGGGCGCGCCGGCGCGCAGGAAACCGATGACGAAGCCCGCGGCGGCGCACGCCTGTGCCGCTCGTGCCGCCTCGTGCAGCCGCGGCGCTTCCGCCTCGTCCAGCTCGAACGGCTCGGAGTCACGGAGCATCACGCGCACGGGGATGCGCACGGCCTTGATGACGGCGTCGATGAGCGCGACGGGCGGCGTGAGGCCGCCCCGGTCCAGGTCGCGAACGAGCTCGATCCGTCCGGCGCCTCCCTGCTCCGCTTCACGGGCATCCTCGACGGACACGGCAATGACTTCGAGCAGCATGCGCGTCAGTGTACGTCGAGCCCTGTCGGCTTTTCGTCTTTCGGAATGACACGAACGTCCGCCGGCAGGCCCCGCAACGCCGGAGCGGTCCGACCGCGGCCGCCGAGGGCATGACGACTGGCGGCGATCGGAAGAGTTGGCGCCCCCGCTCACCTCAGCGGGAGGCGATATGGGCGTAGGATCGAACGTGTCCGGCGGCATACTCGCGCAGAAGTTCGTCCACCGCCTGCACGCGCGAGGTGCTGGCATCGCCGGCACGGGACGGCACGCCGTAGCGCCCGAAGATCGATCGAATCAGCACGCTGCTCTCCATTCGCGGCAGGCGGTCGAGATTGGCGACGAACCTGGGAAAGGACCCGTCCGAGAAGAGATAGAACTCCACGTTGGAGACGTAAAATGCCGACAGGCGCTCGTGTCGCGCGTCGAGCGCGCGGGCAATCGCCGCTACCGCCGAGGGCCCGCTGAGATCCCCAACCACGGGAATGACCAGGTCGCGCGCCTCCAGCGCCTTCACGAACTGGAACGCGTCTTCCGACGCAAGGTAATTGCCCTGCCGCCCGCCCGCGTCGGTGTCCTGCAGCAGATCGCGGTAAGTCGGATAGTAGCTCTGCGGGGCGCGCCCGGTGCTCTGGAACCTGATCGACAAGCCCTCGGCGATGAACCTGCGGTGGAACCGATCGATCGTGGCGCGATCCTCTGCCGACAGCGGCACGCCCATGCGCGCGATGGTGTCGTCCACCCGCCAGCGCAGCGCGGTGACGGCGCCTGGAGCCATCACCTCGCCGTCGGCGCGGGCGATGATTCGCTCGATGGTCGCGGTGCGCCATGTCTCGATCTCCTCCGGCACCGCACGGCCGACGAGCTGCGCGAGGTACTCGACACGCGTGCGAGACAGCGCGAACAGCGCCTTGAAGAGGAGGTGCAGCAGCAGGTTGTCCCTGCGCACGTCCACGATGAAGGCGATGGAGGGCCGAACCTCGGCGATGTAGGTGAAGTTCTGATCGGGTCCGACCCCGAGGTACGCCCCGCCCTGCACCTGCCGCCTGCGCAGCTCCGGCAGTACCTGCAGGTACGAGCGCTCGTTCGAAATCAGGTTGTCGGTGTCGAAATAGCCGGCCGGTTCGGAGAGCGCGGCGATCCGGGCGGCAAACGGAGACGGTTCCTGGCCGCGGCGCGACACGGCAGACGCGCCCGCGAGCGCACCGGCCATGACGAGCATGACGAGCCCGGCCAGCCTGGCCCGCCGCCCCAGACGCAGCCTCCGTGCAATCGCGGACATCGACGCGGAGAGTCGACGGGTCACTCGGGAATCTTACTCCCCACGCTTTGTGTACGTGAACCTTCGAGCTGTACACTCTTCCGGATGACCATTCCGACGGACGCAGAGTCATTTGAGCTGGTTCGCGAAGCTGAATCGGCCGCCGCGCATGACCCGGCCGAGCTCGACGCGCGCGGGCGCGAAATCGCGCGCCGCCGCACCTTCGCGATCATTTCCCATCCCGACGCCGGCAAGACCACGCTGACCGAGAAGCTGCTGTTGTACGCCGGCGCCATCGAACTGGCAGGAGCGGTCCGTGGCCGGAAAACGCAGCGGCATGCCGTCTCGGACTTCATGGAGATGGAGCAGCAGCGCGGGATCTCCATCAGCGCGGCGGCGCTCGAGTTCGAGCTGGACGGGCATCACGTCACGCTGCTCGACACGCCCGGCCATCAGGATTTCAGCGAGGATACGTACCGGACGCTGCTGGCGGTCGACAGCGTCGTCATGGTCCTCGACGCGGCCAAGGGAATCGAGCCGCAGACGCGGAAGCTGTTCGAGGTGTGCCGCGCGCGCGGCCTGCCGGTCCTGACCTTCATCAACAAGCTCGACCAGCCGTCGCTCGATCCGTTCGAGCTGCTGGATCAGATCGAGCATGTGCTCGGTATTGCCGCGGCGCCCATGAACTGGCCGCTGGGGGACGGCACGGATTTCGCCGGCGTCTACGACCTCGAAACCAACGCGGTCCTCCTCTACGAGCGCGGCGAGCGCGGGCAACGCACCGAGCCCGTGTCGGTGGACGATCCGCATCACCCGGCCGTCGAGCGCCTTGTCGGGGCGCAGCGTCAGCGTCAGCTGATCGACGCGGTGGAGATGATCTCGGGCGCGGGGACACGGTTCGACGCCGAGGCCTACCGCGCGGGCCGCCAGACGCCGGTGTTCTTCGGCAGCGCGCTGAACGATTTCGGCGTCGACCCGTTCCTCCGGGCTCTCCTGACGCTCGCGCCCAGCCCGGGGCCGCGCGCGAGCGATGCCGGCCTCGTGCTGCCATCCGATCCGGATTTTTCCGGCTTCGTGTTCAAGATGCAGGCGAACATGAACCCGCGGCACCGCGACCGCGTCGCCTTCGTCCGGGTGTGCTCCGGACGCCTGACGAAGGACATGTCGGCCATCAACGAACGGCTCGGGACGACGCTGCGCCTGTCGCGGGTGTATCGATTCTTCGGTCGCGATCGCGCGACGGTGCCGGAGGCGTACCCCGGAGACGTGGTGGGGCTCGTGAACCCGGGGCGCCTTGCCATCGGCGACACGCTGTATGCGGGCCGAAAGCTCCGGTATCCGCCGATGCCCCAGTTTCCGGCGGAGCGCTTTGCGTTCCTGCGGCCGGCGGACGTGCGTCACAAACGCTTCGACGAAGCGGTCCGGCAACTGGAGGAGGAGGGCCTGATGCAGGTGTTCATCCCGCAAACCGGCTTGCGTCACCCGATCATCGGGGTCGTGGGTTCGCTCCAGTTCGACGTCGTCGAAGCGCGCCTGCAGTCGGAGTACGGCATCCGGAGCGTGCTGGAGACGCTTCCCCACGTTGCGGCCCGGTGGCCGGTACAGCCGGCGGCCGAGGCCCGCCCGCTCACCTTGACCACGTCCGGCGTCCTCACCATCAAGGATCGGCAGGGACGCGATGTCCTCCTGTTCGAATCGGCGTGGGAACTCAGGTATGTGACCGAGGCCAACCCCGGCGTACGGCTGCTCGACTCGATGTAGCGGCCTGCGATCTCACCGGACCACGAGCCGTCCCGGGAGCATCCCCATCCCACACTGGAATGTGGTCTCCCCCTTCCGGGGGGTG
>JANOJK010001106.1:0-2334 GCA_031408165.1 Acidobacteriota bacterium
ATCAGCGCCTCATCCAGCTGGGTTTCAAGTACATCTTTTAACTCCCAGTTAGCCCGACCTTCAGGTCGGGCGTGCCTCTAGCCAGCAACCTTGCTGATTCGAGCGCGCCCGACCTGAAGGTCGGGCCTACTGGTAAGGTGACAGCATGTTGCGACGCCTACGTCGCGCGGCCATGATCGTCGCGGCCGCGCTCGTCCTGAGTTCCTCTCCCAACGCCCAACTTCGCGTCGCCCCCGTCGGCGAGCGATCCGACAGCGTGACGCTCGAGCTGCTGCTGCGCAAGCTCGCCAGCACCGGGACGTTCATGCAGACCGACGCGCACCCCGACGACGAGGACAACGGGCTGCTCGCGATGCTCGGCCACGGTCGCGGCATGCGCACGGCGCTCATTACCGCGACCCGCGGGGACGGGGGCCAGAACGAGATCGGCCCGGAAACCGGGCAGGCGCTCGGCGTGCTGCGCACCGAGGAGCTCCTCGCCGTGCACCGGTTCGACGGCGCGGAGCAGCACTTCACCCGCGCGATCGACTTCGGGTTCTCTTTCAGCCTCGAAGAGTCCATCGAGAAATGGGGGCACGACGAAATCCTGGGGGACCTGGTCCGGCACATCCGCGCGATCCGGCCGGACGTGATCGCCGGGTTTCTGTGCGGCGGGCTGGTGGGCGGCCTGCATCACCAGGCGTCGACGAACCTCACCATCGAAGCCTTCCGTGCTGCTGCGGACCCCGCGAAATATCCCGAACAGCTGAAGGAAGGGCTGCGCCCATGGCAGGCGACACGGCTCTTCTGCACCGATGAGGGATCGTTCGCGCCGCAGCCCCCGCCGCGAACGCCGGACCTCCTCACCCCGGACATCTCAGGGTTCGACGCGGCGCTTGGCCGCACCTACGCGGAGCTCGGCCTCGAGGCGCGCTCCATGCACAAGTGCCAGGGCACCTCCCAGCTCCTGCTGCTGCCGGGACAGTCGCAGAGCCGCACCTACCGGTTGAAGGACTCGCTGATCGAACCGAACGGCGTGGCGCCGGCCGACCTGTTCGACGGCATCGACGTCAGCCTGAACGGCCTCGCGCGGTTCGCCGGTCCCGCAACGCCCGATGCGCTCACGGCCATCCTCGCCGGCTTGACGAAGGACGTGGCTGGCGCCATCCAGGGCATGTTCACGCAGGGGTCGCACGGCGCCCTGGCGTCGCTCATTGCCGGGTTGACGCACCTGCGCGAGGCGCGCCGCCGCCTGCCGTCGATGGTCGGCGATGCCGCGGCCTACGAGATCGATCGCCGGCTCGCGCTGAAGGAGCGCCAGTTCCAGGACGCGCTGCTCGTCGCGGCCGCGTTCCGCGTGGATGCGCTGGCCGACGACGGGGTCGTGACACCGGGACAGGCGCTGCGCGTGTCGCTGTACGCGGCGTCGAACGTCGGCGAGCGCGCGCAGCTCCGCGGCGTGCGCCTCGGCGGGTTCGAGGGGGCCGCCACGCCTGCCTGCGCCGGGTCACTCGCGAAGGCGATCACGTGCACGGTTGCGGCGAAGGTGCCCGCCGGCGCGCGGCTGTCCACGCCGTACTGGACGCCACGCCAGGATGCCGCGCGGTACGACTTCGAGCCCGACGTCCCCTTCGGCGTCCCGTTCCGGCCGTCCCCGTTCCGCGCCACGTTCGATCTCACCATCGGCGGCGAGCCCGTCACCGTCGAGCGCATCGTCGAATACCGGTACAGCAGCCCGATGGCGGGGGAGAAGCGCTCGGAGCTGAACGTCTCCCCGGCGTTCGACGTGACGCTCGATCCGGATATCGCGATCTTCCCCGTCGCTGATCGTCCGCCTGAGGGCGGACGCTCCAGGAGTACCGTGAGAGAAACGGCCGCCTCCCCGCAGGGTTCTGCCGCTTCCGCCTTCAGGCCGAAGATCATCAACGTCACCGTGGGCAACAACCAGAAAGGCGCCGCGACGGCCACCGTCGCGCTCCAGGCTCCCGCGGGATGGCGTGTCGAGCCCGCCGCCGCCCCGATTGCGTTCGCACGCGAGGACGAAGCGACGACCGTGAAGTTCTCGCTCTCGCCGCCCGCGACCCTCGCCCCCGGCGAATTCGCGGTGAAAGCCCTCGTCACGGGCAACGGCGGCACCCTCTCGGAGGCCGGCTACCAGGTGGTCGAGTACCCGCACATCCATCGCCGGCACGTCGTCCAGCCCGCCGCGACGCGGATCAAGGTGATGGACGTCACGATCGCGCCCGGGCTCAGGGCCGGCTACGTCATGGGCGTGGGCGACAAGGTGCCGGACGCGATCGCGCAGCTCGGCGCCGCCGTCACGCTGATCGATGCGCAGACGCTGGCCTCGGGCGA
>JANOJK010001108.1:0-4146 GCA_031408165.1 Acidobacteriota bacterium
TGTCACCGGCCCCGAGCTCCCCCTTGTGGGTGCCGCTCCGCGTGATCGCCAGCCGCAGCGGGGCAGGGTCCAGGACGATGCTGAAGTTGCCGCTGGTGCCGAGGACCCAGCCGCGCGCGTCGAACCGCTGTCCGATGCGGACCAGCGCGGCGGCGGCGTCAGGGAAGCTCGTCGGCACGGCGTCACGGGACATCGATGGCGAGCGCCACCACGACGGTTCCCCAGTGAAGCGCGAGCTCGGCGTGCTTCGCGGAGACGAGGGGGAAGTAGAACGCGAGTGTTTCCATGTGCGAGCCCGCGCGTGGCGTGACCTCGAGCGTCAGGACGTCCTGCTCCGCGACCGACTGGTACCGCGTGTGGAAGATCGGATGGGCGCGGTTGAGCATCAGCGTCCATTTCGCCGCGCCGGGCTTCGCCCAGATCGAGTAGGTCCCGGCGGGCAGCGCGTGTCCTTCGATCTTGACGTCGGTGGACACGGTGATCGTGGTGCAGTCGTCGGCGCCGGGACACCAGACGCGATCGTACGGCACCAGTGCGCCGAACAGGTCCCGCCCCCGCGCCACCGGCCGGTTGTAATCCACCGTGATGATCGTCGCGGCGACCTGCTGCGTCACCGTCCCGTGCTGGCTCGGCTTGATCGCGGGCGGCTGCGCAGGCGACTGCGCGAGCCCGACTGAGAGCGCCAACAGGACAGCGAGCGTGGTCATATCGCGATTCTATCGCCGCCGGCGGGCGGGATGGGAGTGCGCGGACTATAGTGTCTGGGGAGGGTTGATGCGGTCTGCGGAGTCATTGTTCATCATGCTTCTGGCGGTCGCCGGCGCGGGTGTGCTCGTCGCGCAGCCAGGCGGATCGCCACCACCCGGGGGTGGCGGTCCGGAAGCCGGAGGCCGCCAGGGCCGCGGCGGACGCGCCGGGTGGGTCACGATCAAGGAAGGCGAGCCATGCCCGCCGGGGACGACGGAGGCGCGTCATCTGCAGTGCGCGGCGCCGGCCACCCCGCCCCCGAGCATTCTGGATTACCGGCCGCGGTCCACGGTCGTCGCGCAGGAACACCTCGTCCCGAAGGCGAAGTTCCCCGTCGCCGACATCCACACCCACGGCACGTCCCGCGCGGAGGGCATGGCGGAGCGCGTGAAGGAGATGGACGCGCTCAACCTCCGCGTGCTGGTGGATCTCTCCGGAGGGCAGGACCCCAATCAGATCAAGACCAAGGTGGACGCGATCAACGCGAGTCCCTACAAGGACCGCTTCCGCGTGTTTGCGAACGTCGGCTGGGAAGGCGCCGGCACGCCCGCGTGGCAGGAGAAGGCGCTCGCGAACCTGCGCCAGTCGGTGAAGAACGGCGCGATCGGGCTGAAGGTGTTCAAGGAGCTGGGCCTGCGCCACAAGAAGGCCGACGGGACCCGCCTCGCGGTGGACGACCCCGCGCTCGATCCCGTCTGGGCGCTGTGCGGCGAGCTCAACATCCCGGTCATCATTCATACCGCCGAGCCGCAGGAGTTCTTCTCGCCGATCGACAATCACAACGAGCGCTGGCTCGAGCTGAACATCTTTCCGCAGCGCGCCAGCCCCCCTTCGATCTACCCGACCTTCGAGCAGTTGATGACGGAACGGGACCACATGTTCTCGAAGCACCCGGGGACGCGGTTCATCGGCGCGCACTTCAACTGGTACGGCAACGACCTGCAGCGGGCGGCCCGCCAGCTCGATTCACAGCCGAACGTCTACCTCGAAGTCGCCGCGGTCCTCTACGAGTTCGGCCGCCAGCCGTACGGGGCCGCACAGTTCTTCACCAAGTACCAGGATCGCGTGCTATTCGGGAAGGACACCTACGAGACCTCCGAATACCCCTACTTCTGGCGCGTCTTCGAAACCCACGACGAGTATTTCGACTACTACCGCGGATACCACGCCTTCTGGAAGATGTACGGCCTGGGTCTGTCCGACGCGGTGCTGAAGAAGCTCTATTACCAGAACGCGCTGAAGGTGGAACCCGGGCTGCCGCAGACCGGATGGCCCAGGTAACCGCCGGGCCCCGCATTGGTTATGATGAGGAGGCCTTCATACCCCGGAGTCATCATCGATGCCCTGGCATATCGTTACTCGCGTTCTGTTCATCGCGGCTGTGTCGTGGGCCGCGGGCCTGACGCGGCCGTTCCACCCCTCGCTGGCCATCAACATGGCCATCGGTGTGGGGCTGGGCGTCCTCATCGTCTTCGTTGAAACGCGGTTGCGCTCCACGGAAGTCACCGACCTCCTCGGCGCGCTGATCGGCGGGGCGATCGGGCTGGGCCTCTCCAAGACGATTGGCGCGGCGCTCTTCTGGGCGGACACCTCCGACCAGCGGGTCGTCTTCCTTCACAGCTTCATCCTGCTCGTGTTCCCGTACCTGGGGATTGTGATGGGCGCGCGCAAGGGGGAATGGCTGCAGCCCCACCGCCTCGTCAGTCTGTTCCGGGACGCGGGCCCGCAGAAGCGCTATCGCATCCTCGACACCAGCGTCATCATCGACGGCCGGATTGCGGACGTCTGCGAGACCGGCTTTCTGGACGGCACGCTCGTCATTCCGCAGTTCGTGCTCAAGGAGCTCCAGCTCGTGGCCGACTCGGCGGACTCGATGAAGCGGAATCGCGGCCGCCGGGGGCTCGACATCCTGCAGAAGATCCAGAAGATGGCCGGCGTCGACGTCACCATCTCGGACATCGACTTTCCCGAGGTCCGCGAAGTGGATCTGAAGCTGATCGAGCTCGGGCGGACGCTCCAGGGGAAGATCGTCACCAACGACTTCAACCTGAACAAGGTCGCGCAGCTGCGCGGCGTCGAGGTGCTGAACATCAACGAGCTCGCCAACGCGCTGAAGCCGGTGGTGCTGCCGGGCGAGTTCATGAAGGTGTTCATCCTCAAGGAAGGCAAGGAATACAACCAGGGGGTCGCGTACCTGGATGACGGGACGATGGTGGTCGTCGACAACGCGCGCCGGATGATCAGCAAGAACATCGACATCGTCGTCACCAGCGTGCTGCAGACGACGGCGGGGAAGATGATCTTCGGGCGCTATATAGAGGCGCCGGGCGCGGCGGCGCTGGTGCCGGCGCCGGCCCCGGCCGTCGCCTCGAAAATGACCACCGCCAAATGACGCCTGCCGCCGAGTCCGGCATGTAGCATCTGCCAATTGGCATTGCGATGCGCAGCTATCACTGGTGGCGGACCGTCCTCTACCTGATCCCGGCCGTCAGCGTCTACACGATCGTGCTCGGCACGGCGTCACTCGTCTCGACCTTGTTCGATCGCTCGGGTGATTTCGGCCACCGGTGCGCGCGCGCGTGGTCGTGGCTGATCCTGAAGACGACAGGCGTGACGGTGCGCGTGAACGGCCTGGAGCGGCTCGACCCGTCGCGCAGCTACGTGTTCGCGTCCAACCACCAGAGCATCTACGACATCCCGATCCTGTTCGCCTCGCTGCCGTTCCAGTTGCGGATCATCGCCAAGGCCTCGCTGGGCCGGATCCCCTTCATGGGCTGGCACCTGCAGCGGACGGGGCACGTGCTGGTCGACCGATCCAAGCCCGGGGCGGGGGTGGTGAAGAAGATGGCGCGGCTCGTCGCGGCGGGGCATTCGCTGATCGTGTTCCCCGAGGGAACGCGCAGCACCGACGGCACGGTCGCACGCTTCAAGGGGGGCTCGTTCCTCATCGCGCTCGAGGCGGGACTGCCGGTGGTGCCGATCAGCGTCCAGGGCAGCCGGCACGTGATGTTCCGCGGACGGCTGATGGTGTGCCCCGGGAACGTGACGATCACCGTGCACGAGCCGATCGAAACCTCCGGCCTGCCGCGCGATGCGGTCCGGGCCTTCTCGTCGCGTGTGCACACCGTTGTCGCCAGCGCAGCGGCCTGAATCGCTCATCCCTGATCCCTCATCCTGAATCGCGCATCCTGCATCCTGAATCGCGCATCCTGCATCCTGAATCGCGCATCCTGCATCCTGAATCGTGCATCCTGAATCGTGCATCCTGCATCCTGCATCCTGCATCCGCACTCCGACGTCGGACTCAGGTTCGGGATTCAGCATTCGGGATCGGATGGGGGATTCAGGATTCCGATTCAGGATGGGCGATTCATGATGCGCGATTCCGGATTCCGGATT
>JANOJK010001127.1:0-2589 GCA_031408165.1 Acidobacteriota bacterium
TTGGCGCGTATGTTGCCGTGATACCATCCGTTTTCCCCAGTGAACACGGTCAGAAAGGCTCCCTGATGACGCCGCGTCGGTTCCTCCCCGCGTTGCTGCTGCTGTTTGTCGGCAGCGGCTGCGCGGCGCTGATCTATGAAGTCGTCTGGTTTCAGCTTCTCCAGCTCGTCATCGGGTCGTCCGCCGTTTCGATGGGCGTGCTCCTCGGCACGTTCATGGGAGGCATGTGTCTCGGCAGCTTCCTGCTGCCCCGGTTGGTCGATCGCCGCCGGCATCCGCTCCTCGTCTACGCGTACCTGGAGCTCGGCATCGCCGTGTTCGGCGTGCTGATTCTCTTCGGCATGCCGCTGATGAACGGCCTCTACGTGACCGTCTCGGGCGGCGCCGGCATCACGGGCATCCTGTTCCGCGGCCTTGCCGCGGCGATCTGCCTGCTGCCGCCGACCATCCTGATGGGGGCCACGCTACCGGCGATTTCCCGCTGGGTCGAGTCCTCGCCGGAAGGCGTGTCGTGGCTCGGGTTCTTCTACGGCGGCAACATCGGCGGCGGTGTCCTCGGCAGCCTGGCGGCCGGCTTTTACCTGCTCCGCGTGTACGATCTCGGGATCGCGACGTATGTCGCCCTGGCGCTGAACGTCGCGGTGGCGCTCGTCGCCATGCTGATCGCGAAGGCGACGCCGGTGCCGGAACGGCTCGAATCGGACCGCGACGTCGCGCCGCCCAAACCCGTGCCGGGTGCCTGGGCGATCTACGTGGCGATTGCGCTCTCGGGGGCGACGGCGCTGTCGTCGGAGGTCATCTGGACGCGGCTCCTGTCGCTGCTGTTCGGCGGCACCGTCTACACCTTCTCGCTGATTCTCGCGGTCTTCCTCTTCGGCCTCGGCATCGGCAGCAGCCTCGGGTCCGCGATCGGGCGCGCCGCGGCGCGGCCGCGCGTGATTTTCGGCTGGTGCCAGATGCTCGTGTGCGCCGCCATCGCCTGGTCCGCCTACATGCTGACGCAGTCGATGCCGTACTGGCCGATCAACCCGTCCATCACCACCGATCCCTGGTTCAACTTCCAGCTCGATCTCGTCCGCTGCATGTGGGTCGTGCTGCCCGGATCGATTCTATGGGGCGCGAGTTTTCCGCTCGCCCTCGCGTCGCTCGCCTTGCGCGGACAGGATCCCGGCCGGCTGGTCGGCAGCGTGTACGCGGCGAACACCATCGGCGCCATCGTCGGCTCGCTCTGCGCCAGCCTGCTCCTCGTCGTCTGGCTCGGAAGCCAGCACGCGCAGCAGGTGCTGATCCTGTTGTCGGCGCTCTCGGGACTGCTGGTACTCTCGACCGGCGGCACCGAGGAGCCCGCGAAAGGCGGCGGCGGCTTCCAGCTGGCGGGTACTGTGACGATCATCGCCGCGGCGGCGTGCGCGGGGCTGCTGTCGCGCTCCGTCCAGCCGCTGCCCGGTATCTTCGCCGCGTACGGCCGTTATACCGCGACCCGCGTCGGCCAGGCCGACGTGAAATACGTGGGCGAAGGCTGGAACGCGACGATCGCCGTCACGCAACTGCCCGGCGGCATCCTCAATTATCACAACGCCGGCAAGGTGCAGGCCTCGAGCGAGCCGCAGGACATGCGGCTGCAGCGCATGCTCGGGCACCTGACGACGCTCATCCCCGCGCAGGCGAAGAAGGTCGTGGTCATCGGCTGCGGCGCGGGCGTCACCGCGGGCGCCGTGTCGATCGACCCGGCGGTCGAGCACCAGACGATTGCCGAGATCGAGCCGCTGGTGCCGCAGGTCGTGTCCAAGCTCTTCGGGGATCACAACTTCCACGTGGTCGACAACCCGAAGGTCCACATACGGATCGACGACGCGCGGCATTACCTGCTGACGACCAACGAGACGTTCGACGCCATCACCTCGGACCCGCTGGATCCGTGGGTCAAGGGGGCCGCGATGCTCTATACCCGCGAGTTCTTCGAGCTCGTGAAGAGCCGGCTGAACCCGGGCGGAGCGGTGACGCTGTTCGTCCAGCTGTACGAGAGCAACACCGAAGCGGTGAAGAGCGAGATCGCGACGTTCATGGAAACGTTCCCGAACGGCATCGTGTGGGGGAACACGAATAACGGCGCCGGTTACGACCTCGTGCTGCTCGCCCAGGTGGAGGATACGAAGATCCGAGTGGACGACATCCAGGCCAAGCTGATGCGACCCGAATACGCAGCGGTACGCCAGTCGCTCCGCGAGATCGGGATGCACTCCGCGGTGGATCTGTTCTCGACCTTCGCCGGCCGCGCGAGCGACCTCAAGCCGTGGCTCGCCGACGCGATGATCAACCGCGACCGCAACCTGCGGCTGCAGTTCCTCGCCGGCATGGGGCTCAACCTCTATCAGAGCGATGTCATCTACTCCGCCATGCTCGCGCACGCCCAGCGCTTCCCGGACGAGCTCTTCGTCGCGTCGCCGGAAACGATGAACGCCCTCCGCGCGGGTATCCTGCGGGAGCAGGGGAGATAAGGCAGAAGGCAGAAGGCAGAAGGCAGAAGGCGGAAGGGCGTGATACCGGTTTTGATCCTGGGATTGGCGTTGTCGGCCGCGCAGCCGGGGG
>JANOJK010000182.1:0-3392 GCA_031408165.1 Acidobacteriota bacterium
GTGCGTCGTGACGACCGGCACCACGATGCCGGCGCGGGTGTCCTGTAACTGGACGATGTCCCCCGTCCTGGTGGCGGCGTAGGGGGCCGGCTGTGCCGCGCCGCCGGGCTTCGCCGGCCCCGCGGCGTACACCAGGAGCAGCATCAAGGCCCAGAGTGCCGTATGTACGTTCTTCATCTTGTTCAATCGACCTTGACGCCCCGCCGCTGGCGCGTCGCGACGCCTGAGTCTCATTTCGATCCGCCGAGCGCGAAGGCGATGAGGCTGTCGTCGGTCACCGGGTTGCCGAAAAAGCCCCCGCCGGTCGCCGCAATCACGACGTACTGCTTGCCGTCGCGACCTTCGTACGTCATGGGCGTCGCTTGCGCCGCACCGGCCAGCTTGAAGGTCCACAACTCCTTGCCGGTCTTCGCGTCGAACGCGCGAAACCGGCTGTCGTCGGTCGCGCCCACGAAGACCAGCCCTCCCGCGGTGGCGATCGTGCCGCCGTTCCCGGGACGGCCTGTCTTCTGCTTGTCCGGCGGCAGGCTCTCGGTGATCCCGAGCGGGACCCGCCAGGCGAACTCCCCCGTGTTGACGTTGACGGCGGTCAACTGTCCCCATGGCGGCTGCTGGCACATCATGTTCGACGCGTTGTCCTTGAAGCGGCCGCCGCCCGGCACTCCCCGATAGGGGCCGTCCGGATCGACGCGGTTGCCTTGACCGTCCCCACGCGCCGGACCATCCTCTTTCGGATCGCGATCTCGCAGGCCGGAAATCTGTCCCAGCTCGTTCGTGTTGACGAACAGATAGCCCAGTTGCGGATTGAACGACGTCCCGCCCCAGTTGACCCCGCCATGGTTGCCCGGGAACTGCGCGCGCAGGCGGTTGTACGAGACCGGAAGGTAGGGTCCACCGAGCTGCATCCCCTCGATCAGCTTCTTACACGCAGCTTCCAGTTCCGGCGTCACCGTCGCGATGTCGGCAGCCGTCATCGTCATGCGCGAGAGCGGAGGCGGTTTGAGCGGGAACGGCTGGGTCTTCGATGTTCGTTCCAGCGGCACTTCGGTTTGCGGCACCGCCCGCTCCTCGACGCCATAGATCGGCGTGCCGGTGACTCGGTCGAGCAGGAACAGGAGTCCGACCTTGCTGATCAAGGCCACGGCTGGAATGGTCTTGCCGCCCTGCTGCACGTCGACGAGAGCCGGCGCGCCCGCAAGATCGGCATCCCAGATGTCGTGATGCACGACCTGGAAGTGCCACAAGTACTTCCCGGTATTCGCATCGGCCGCCACGAGACTGGTGCCGAACAGGTTGTCGCCCTCGCGGTCGCCGCCGTACTGGTCGACCGACGGCGCGCCGAATGGCATATAGACGATGCCGCGCGAGGCGTCCACGGTGATGAAGCCCCAGACGTTCACGCCCGACCGGTTTTTCCAGCTGTCGCCGGCCCACGTGTCGTTGTGCTTCTCACCTGCGCGTGGAACCGAGCGGAACGTCCACACCAGTTTGCCGGTGTGCATGTCCCACGCGCGGACGTCGCCGGCCGGCCCACGTGGCGGATTCTCCTGCGTGGTTCCGCCCGTGATGACAAGGTTCTTGTACACGGTTGGCGGCGAGCTCAGGCCGTTGCGGCCCGGGAGCCCCTGCAGGATTTCGGGTGTGTCGAGGTTGACGATGCCTTTTTCGCCGAAGGCCTCATTCGGTTTCCCGGTCTTCGCGTCCAGCGAGTACAACTTCGCGTCGCTCGAGCCGAAGACGATCTGCGCCGGCGTCCGCGCGTCGCCGGGCCAGTATTCGACGCCGCGGGTCGAAGGATTTCCGGAAGGTAGTCGAAACGCCCAGATCTCCTTGCCCGTCGTGGGCTCTACCGCCACGACGCGGTAGTACGGCGTCGCTATGTACATCGTCCCGTTGACGACGAGGGGTGTGACCTCGCTCGAACTGAAGCCCGAGCCTCCGCGTCCGCGACCTCGCGCGCCTGGAGCGGGGGGTGGCGACGTGTCGGCGATCGCGGGCTTCATGTGATAGACCCACGCCACCTTCAGCTGGCTCACGTTCGCCGGAGTGATCTGCGTCAGCGGCGAAAAGCGCATGCCGCCGGAATCGTGGCCGTAGGTCGGCCATTCCCTGGAGGCCGCGATGTTCGGGGCGGCGCAGATCACCGCAGCCGCGGCGCAGGCGCTGACCCCTGTCAGCACGTGCCCTGTCTTGACGCGCATCAAATCCTCCCGGGCGTTGGGCCTCAACCGCCGAGATACTAACGCGGATCGTGACAGTCTCCGCAGTCCGTAAAGACCTGCCGCCTGTCATGACACGAGACGCAGCCCGCCATGGTGACGATATTGGTCTCCTGCGCGATGGCGTCCCGCTCGGCCACCGGACCGTGACAGTCGGCGCACGTCACGTCGGGCCGGAGATGCGCCGCGTGGCTCCAGAATACATACCCGGGAAGCTGATAGACCCGGACCCAGGGGATGGGCTTTCCGGACGCCGCGAACGTCGCCAGCTTCTGAATCGCCGAACGGTCGGACGCGACGCTCTGATGGCATCCCATGCAAAAGGCGGGGGGCGGAAAGGTCATCAACCTGCCCGGGGCAGGATTCACGTGGCAGGTCCGGCACTCCAGGCCGAGCGCGGCGTGCGTCTTGTGACTGTAGGGGAGGGGTTGGACCGGCGCCCGGGGCCGTGTGCCCGCAGCCGGCAGCCCTTGCGTCCCGAGCGACACCGACGCGAACAGCAGGGCCGCGAGCAGGACTGCCATTCGGCCTTGAACCGGCATCGTTACCCGCGACCGATGAAGGGCATGTGACTCGGCAGCCGCGTGACGCGCGTGGCCACAAGGTTCTTGCCTGGGCCGGCGCGCTCGAACCGTGAGCCCCGAGCCATCAGTGGTGCACTCCCGGCGCCTCGTGGCCCGTGCGCGCGACGTACTCGATGTAGGTGCCGGGATACACGTGCGGCTGCGCGTCGGTACCGCTCTCGCCGCCGAGCTCGAGCACGCGGTTGCTCAGGCCCCTGAGGAACGCGCGATCGTGCGACACGAACACCATCGTCCCCTCGAAGTCGTGGAGCGCCTCGAGGAGCATCTCCTTGGTCTCGAGGTCCAGGTGGTTGGTCGGCTCGTCGAGCACCAGGAAATTGGGAGGATTCAGCAGCATCCGCGCCATGACCAGGCGCGTCTTCTCACCGCCTGACAGCATCCGGATCCGCTTGTCGATGTCGTCGCCGGAGAACTGGAACGCGCCGGCGAGGCTCTTGAGCGCGCCGATCGACTCGGCGGGGAAGTCCTTCTGGAGCTGTTCCTCGATCGTCAGGTCGGCATCGAGGAGGTCGAGCGACTGCTGCGCGAAGTAGCCCATCTTCAGGCTCGCGCCGAGCGTGATCGACCCTTCGTCCGGCTCTGTGGCGCC
>JANOJK010000435.1:0-6425 GCA_031408165.1 Acidobacteriota bacterium
GTCTCTGGGAACAACGGGTTCGCGGGCATCGCGATCTGTGGAGCCACATTCTGCGGCGGCGGCGGAGAGGATTCGGGGAGCCCGATCGACGCCTCCGGAAACGTCATCAGGGGAAACTTCGTCGGCTTGACGGCTGACGGCTCAGCGCCACTGGGGAACAAGGGATACGGTGTGAGTCTTGACGGGGCGCCGAACACCCTGGTGGGCGGGAGGGCACCTGGTGCTGGCAACATCATCGCGTTCAGCGGCGACCCGCAAACCGAATCGATCAGATCGGGCGTCGTTGTCTTCAATCCCGGCGCATCCGGGAATCAGATCGTGGGCAACAGCATCCACTCCAATTCGTCTCTAGGCATCTCTCTGGAAGATAGCGTCGCGAGCCCGCTGCTGACGTCGGCCACGGCGAACGCGATTCAGGGGTCGCTGATCGGCCCACCGGGTACTTACGAGATCGACTTCTACAGCAATCCCGTTTGCGATCCCTCCGGCTTCGGCGAAGGTCAGACGCCGGTCGGGTCGATCACGATCGTGGCACCGGGGACGTTCACCGCCACCCTGTCTGGCGATGTGGCCGAGGGGATGCTGATCACGGCGATTGCGACCTCGACGAGCGGTGGCACTTCGGAGTTCTCCGGGTGCCGGATGGTCCTGCCACCGGGACTGGTGGAGTGGCCCGTCAGCGAAGGCGGCAACGGCCACGTGTACGAGTACGTCACGGTCCCCGGCTCGTGGACGACGGCGAGAGCCGCGGCGGCCGGACGATCGTTCCGTGGTGTGGCCGGCCACCTGGTGACGATCGGCAGCGCCGCCGAGAACACCGTCGTCGTGAACCTGCGAGGCAACGGCGATCTCAGGGGCTGGATCGGGCTCACGGACGAGGTCGTTGAGGGCACGTTCCAGTGGATCACAGGAGAACCAGTGAACTACACGAACTGGAACAGCGGTGAGCCCAACGCGCAAACCCCCGGCGAAGACTACGTCGAGATGTTCGCGGCGAGCGTGTGGAACGACATCGAGAACGGCGCCGGGGTGAATCAGGGGTACCTGGTCGAGTACGACGTGGATCCGTTCACTGCGCCGGGTATCACGTTCGCCGTGACGCCAAATTCAACGGTGTTCTCGCTGGATGGCACGCCGGTTCCCGTCAACGGAACCGTGACGAACAACACGGCCCGGACGCAGTCGATCATCGTCATCCAGCACTTCATCGACCAGGGGAACCTGACGGTGGCGGCAGCAGGCTGGCAGATCAACACCCAGTCGGACGACGCGTCAGGGACGATCTCGGCACAGACGACGCGGACGCTCATTCCGGATGGTCACGCGGCAAATGCGGGATTGGCGGCACAAGGGGGGATACAGCCGGGCGCCGCGATGCTCCGGATTCAGTTGAGGCAGCAAGTGGGCAACAACACAGTCGTGCTGGGAACGATCGCGGTACCGATCACGATCGTTCCGTAAGTCGCGTCAACGGCCGGGCGCCGTTCCGTTCGTCAGGCGCGTCCGCGCGTCGGCGGCGAGGGGATCGCTCCCGTCGGTGCCGGAGCGAATCTTCAGGTACTCTCCGTAGGAGGCAGCGGCGGCATCCCTGGCGCCGGCCGCTTCCTGCGCGCGTGCGAGCCAGTAGTACACCGGCGGCAGATAGCGCATCGACGAGGTATCGGCAAGGAACACATCGGTCGCCTCACCGCGCCGCCTGAGGCAGACCTCCCATTCCGCGGACGCTTCCGGAAAGCGTCCCGCGGCCTGGTAGACCTGGCCGAGCAGAGCGTGGACGATCCAGGAGTCGTGCAACTGCTCGGCGGCGTGGAGGTCGTCAATCGCGTCGGGTAGCCGCTTCTCGTGCAGCGCGATGTCGGCCTTGATCACGCGGGCATAGGAGCGGATGTGGGGCGGCAGCATCTGCTCGAGGGCGCGGGCGATCTCGCGCGCGCGCCCGGCCTCCCCGGCTTTGAGCAACACGTGGGCCGCCGGCACGAGGACCGCCTCGTTCTCGCTGAGACGGCTGGCCCGTTCGGCGGCGGCGGCGGCGGCGCTGCGATTACCGAGCGCAAGATGAGCTTCGGCGGCAGCGACCAGCTTCAGCGCCAGGCTGCTCGAGTCCTTCTCCCGCTCGTCGGCCGCGATGCCCTGCTGCAGGATGTCGAGCGCCTGCCGGTTGCGTCCGTAGTACATCTCGAGGTCCGCCTGTCCCATGTTCGCGAGAGAAGCGCCCAGGGCGCCCAGGCCGGCCAGGCGGGCGTAGCCCTCACGCGCTCCTGTTTCGTCGCCCGACGCGAGCGTGGACAATGACAGCGTCAGGTTCGCCCACTCGTAGCTGGCGTTCGCCTTCAGCACGGTCCGGGCTTCCGCGATGGCGGTCTTGAAATCACCCGCGTACATCGAGTACGTCGCGGCGTTGGTCCGCTGCAGCACGTTGCGCGGATAGATCTCCACCGCCTTTCGCCCCACGGCGACGGCCTGCGGAATGTTGCGGTCGTACAGGTGCGCCAGCGCGAGGTTCGCGTAGCCGGTGTTGTCGGACGGGTAGAGCTGCACCAGTTTCTCGTAGTTCTTGATCGCTTCCTTGTAGTTGCGAACGACGCCGAAGTAATAGACGCCATAGGTGCGGTACTTCTCGCGGTCGGTCATGCGATCGAGATGCTTGAAGGCCTCGTCGTAGTTGGCCTTCGCCTTGTCGTCCATCTTCAGGTTCCGGTAGATGGTCCCGATGTGCGCGTAGGCCATCCCGAAGTTCCGGTCGAGGGCCACGGCCTCTTCGAGCGCCTTCAACCCTTCGCGCGGTTTCCCGGCGCGATCCAGTTCCTTGCCCCGCGCATACGCGCGCATCGCCTCAATCGACCCGGCCGTGAAGGTCTCGGCGTCGGCCGCGCGCTGTGCGGCATCGGCGGTGTCGCCAAGATCCGTGCGGACGCTCGACGCGAGCGATCCGATCGCCTGGAGCACGTCCGACTTCGAGCCCGCGGCGGCGGCGCGCGAGAACAGGACGCGCTCGTCGCGTGGATCGATCGCCTTGATGGACAGCGCATAGCCCTCGCCGCTGGCGGCAATCTCCCCGGCCAGGACGACGTTGACGCCTTCACGCGCCGCGACAAGGCGCGCGCCGGCCTCATCCAGCCTCCCGTCGGGCTGCAGGCGTGCAATCGTCCGCTGCGCGTCGGATCGCGGATACGCGGAGATGAACGGCGCCCCTTCGAGCGCAATGGCCAGCGCCTGCTCGAGCGATCCCTGGAACACGGCCTGCCCGGTGCCGTTCCGGAAATCCGCGATCAGGATGGAGAGCGGTGCCCGCGCGGGCGGTGCCACCGGCGTCCCGCCGCGCCCGGCGAACCAGACCGCGGCGCCGGCCGACAGCAGCACGAGCACCAGCATCGTCGCGGTCGCGGCCTTCCACTGGCGGTCTTTTGCCGCCGGGGTGCGCAGCGCGCGGCCATCCCCGTCCAGCGATTCGAGCTGGTCGAGCAGCGCGCGCGTCGTCGGGTAGCGCCGCTCCGGATCCGGGTCCAGGCACTTCGCCACCACGCGCTCGAGCGCCTCGGGCACATCCGGAGCGATGGAGCGGACCGGCGGCGGCGGCTCCTGCATGCGCCGCATCATTTCGGACATCGCGCTCTGCGCGGCGATGCGGTGCCGGCCGACGAGCATGTCGTGCAGGATCAGGCCGAAGGAGTAAAGGTCGGCGCGATGATCGACCGTGATGCCGCGGGCCTGCTCCGGCGCCATGTACTCGAGCGTGCCCATGACCGCGCCGGCCGCGGTCGCCGTGGAGGTGCCGGCCGTCACGGAACGTGAGATGCCGAAGTCCATGATCAACGCCTGATCGTCGTTGTCGATCATGATGTTCTCGGGCTTCAGGTCCCGGTGCACCACACCGGCGTCATGCGCCGCGGCAAGGCCCGCGGCGATGTGTTTCGCGAACCTCAGCGCCTGAGGCACCGGCAGCCGCTCGCGCTCGCGCAGCAGGTGCGCCAGGTCCCGACCCTCGATGTAGGGCATCGTGAGGTACTTGATGCCGTCGATTTCGCCGAGATCGTGGATGCGGACGACGTGCTTATGGGTGACCTGGCGCGCGAGCAGGAGCTCGCGCTTGAAGCGGCGCTCGAGCTCCTGCGCCGACTGCGGGTCCGCGTTGACCTCCGGCCGGATCACCTTCAGGGCGACCGCGACCCCCAGTTCCGAGTCCCAGGCCTGGTAGACGACGCCCATCCCGCCCGCGCCCAGTTCCCGAAGGATGCGGTAGCGCGGCCCGAACGGGGCGCCGGCGGCAAGCGGGCCGGTGGCCGCGACGAAAGCCCGGCCATGGGTGCGGATAGTGTCCGTGCCGGTGCCGACCGTCATCGCCTCGGACTCGGACGCTGGGCTGTACAGCCCCGGGAGCGGCGTGCGGCAGGCCGTGCACGCGGTCGCGGGGAGAGGCGTGTTAGTGCCGCAGTTGGGACAGACCATGGACCTGGAAGAGAGGGAACGGGGCATTATGCCCCCAAAGCGCCGCCGGGTGATAGAATCCGCCCAGCCGCCATGGCCGCGCGTCTTGCCACTTACCTCGTCGTCGCGATCGTGGCGGGCACGTTCATCGCCGGCCTGATCGTCGGGGCGCAGCGCGCCGACGACAGCGGCCCGGTCGATTTCATCATCCACAACGCCAGGGTTTATGTCGCCGACGATCTCGGATCGATCGCGGCCGGCGTCGCGATCCGCGGCAACAAGATCCTCAAGGTCGGCAGCGAGCGCGAGATCCTGCGTTACCGCCGGCCGCAGACGGCCGTCATCGACGCGAAGGGGGCGGCCGTCCTGCCGGGCTTCGATGATGCGCACGTCTCCCTGATCGCGGGCGGCCTCGCGCGTGACAGCGTCCAGCTCTTTGGCGCCACAACCCTCGAAGAGGTCCAGGAGCGAATCACGCAGTGGGCGAGCGCGCATCCCGACGCCGCGTGGATCACCGGGTCGGGGTGGTCGTACGACCAGTTCCCCGACCTGCCGGTGCGCGCGCAACTCGATGCGGCCGTGAGCGACCGGCCCGTCCAGCTGCTCTCGCAGGATGGCCAGGCACTCTGGCTGAACAGTGCGGCGCTCGCGGCGGCGACGGTCACCCGGCGCACGCCGAACCCCGAGCACGGCGTCATCGTCCGCGACCGTCGAGGCGAGCCGACAGGGCTGCTGAAGGGGACCGCGATGGCGCTGGCGGAACGGGCGGTGCCCCGGCCGACGCGCGAGGAACGGGCCAGGGCCCTGCAGGCCGCGATCCGCGAGGCGCAGCAGCGCGGGATTACGAGCGTGCAGGACCTCGGTGCGGCCCCCGGAGACCTCGACCTGTATGACGCGGCGCGCGACGCCGGGACGCTGGCACTCAGGATCTACGCGGCCGTGCCCGCCAGCCGCACCACGCCGGAGGATCTCGACGCCATCGCGAAGCGGTATCCCGACGATCCCCTGCTGAAGACGGGCCTCGCGACGATTGCGTTCGACGGGTCCGTCGAATCGCAGACGGCCGCCATGCTCGCGCCGTACGCGGAGAAGGGGAGCACCGACGGCGACCTGAAGATGTCGGCTGCGGAGCTGTCGAGGCTGGTGGCGATGCTCGATGCGCGCGGCTGGCAGATCGCGGTGGACGCAGCCGGCGACCGCGCGGCTCGGCTCGCGCTCGACGCGTTCGCCGCCGTGGCCAAGAACGCGCACGTCGCGAAGGCGCCGCGGCACCGCATCGAGAACGTGACGGCTGTCGATGCCGAGGACATGCCACGCTTCGGCGCGCTCGGCATCATCGCCACGATGCTGCCGCTCCATGCCAGCGGTGGCGGCGCGATGAACTGGGCGAGGAACATCGGGCCCGAGCGCGCGCCGCTCGGCTGGCCGGCCCGGAGCCTGAGCGCCGCGGGGGCGCACCTCGCCTTCGGGACCGACTCGCCAAGGCTGCCGCTTGATCCGCTGGCGGGCTTGCGCGCGGCGGTGACGCGCCCCGGCCTTCAGGCGCCCGAGCAGCTCGCGCTGAAGTCCGCGATCAACGCGTGGACGTCCGGCGCGGCCTGGGCCTCATTCGACGAACATCGCAAGGGCACGATCAAAGCGGACATGCTTGCCGACATCGTGATCCTGTCCACCGACATCTTCGCGAGCCCCGCGAAGCTCGCCGCCGCTGAAGTCGTGATGACGATCTTCGACGGCAAGATCGTCTACCGGCGACCATCGTAGCGCCGCTGCGCGCTACGACTTCACGCCCGACCTTGGGGAAGCGAAGATCCCGTCGACGCTTCGTTCGAACGACGCGCGCTAACCGCCGGTCCTGACGATTCTCGAGAGAGGGCGCCGACAAGCGGCGGGCGGAGAGGCACGTCAGGCGAGCCGCGCGTCGCGCGGCGGCAGGGCCGATCGGACCGGGCAACACCAGCGTCACGCGCGCGACAGGGTGACGCTTGTGTTGCCACGTC
>JANOJK010001158.1:0-10818 GCA_031408165.1 Acidobacteriota bacterium
GCAGCGGCTCGTGCAGAACGGCGACGTCCCGGTCGCCGTGGTCCTGCCGAAGGGGCTCGGCGCGACGGCCGCAGCGTTCGGGCAGTCAGCGGGCGCGCCGCGCATTCAACTCCTGGCCGACGTCTCCGATCCGATCGCGCCCCAGATGGTCGGCGGACTGCTGCAGAAGGTGACGATGACGTCCGCGCCGGACCTGATGATCAAGGGGGGCATCACGCAGTTCGAGAAGTACGCCGGCGCCCTGACGCCCGATCAGCGGAGCGCCGTCAACGCGTGGCTTCCACAGTTGAAGCCCGCCGGATCGGCGGACTCCGCGGCGGGCACCCAGACGGGCGGCGGCTTCGGCGTCGGCATCGATACCGTCGATGTCATGCGGCAGGGCCAGTCCGAGAGCCTCGTGTCGTTCTACGCGGCGGGGGTGGGGGTGATGTTCCTGTTGTTCTCGGTCTCGGGCGCGAGCGGCACGCTGCTCGACGAGGTGGATTCGGGAACGCTCGATCGCGTGCTCTCCACGCGCGTCGGCATGGGAGGGCTGCTCGTCGGCAAGTGGCTGTTCCTGACGTTGATGGGGCTCGCCCAATTGACCATCATGTTCCTGTGGGGGCGGCTCGCGTTCGGCCTCGACCTGTTCCACCATCTTCCCGGCTTTTTCGTGATGACGGTGTTCACTGCGGCCGCCGCGGCGGGCTTCGGCCTGATGCTGGCGACGATTGCCCGCACCCGGGCGCAACTGTCCGGGATGTCGACCATCATCATCCTGACGATGTCGGCGCTCGGCGGCAGCATGTTCCCGCGCTTCCTGATGAGCGAGACGATGCAGCGGTTCGGGCTGCTGACGTTCAACGCGTGGGCGCTCGACGGTTACCTGAAAGTGTTCTGGCGCAACGCCGCCATCTGGCAGCTCTGGCCGCAGGTGCTCGTGCTCGCGGGACTCGCGGCCGTTTTCATGACGCTCGCCCGCATCTTCGCGCGCCGGTGGGAAGCCGCGTAAATCGCGATAAGATCGGCGCGTGAAAATCGCGCTGATTCAGCAACACGCAGGACACGACAAGTCCGATAACATCCAGCGCGGGCTCGCGGCCGTTGACGAGGCCGCGTGGCGCGGGGCGACGGTGGCCGTATTTGCCGAGCTCGCCTTCGAGCGCTTCTATCCGCAGCGGCCCGCGGACGCCGATCCGCATCGCCTGGCGCAAACGGTTCCCGGCCCCATCACCGACGCGTTCGCCGAACGCGCGCGGCGCCATGGGCTCGTCATCGTCCTGAATCTCTACGAGCGGGACGGGCAGCGCGCGTACGACTGTTCGCCGGTCGTCGACGCCGACGGCCGGCTGATCGGCCGGACCCGCATGATCCACATCACGGAGTACGCGTGCTTTCACGAACAGGGCTACTACACGCCCGGAGACACCGGTGCCCCCGTGTACGAGACGAAGGCCGGAAGGATCGGCGTGGCGATCTGCTACGACCGTCACTATCCCGAGTACATGCGGGCGCTGGCGGTCGCGGGCGCGGACGTGGTGGTCGTCCCGCAGGCGGGGGCGGCGGGCGAGTGGCCCGACGGGCTGTATGAGGCGGAGATGCAGGTCGCGGCCTTTCAGAACGGGTATTACACAGCGCTCTGCAACCGGGTCGGCCAGGAGGAGTGCCTCACGTTCTCGGGCGAGTCCTTTGTCTGCGCGCCGGACGGACGAGTGATCGCGCGCGCCGCGGCAGGGCAGGACGAGATCCTCTACGCGGATCTCGACCTCGCGCAGGCGGGACGGTCGCACGCACGCCGCCTGTTCCTCCGCGACCGGCGCCCGGATCTCTACGCGGCCTGGATTGCGCCCGCCACGGTGCCGTCGCGATGAAGAGTGTGAGGGACCGGCTGATCGGCTCGTGGCGGCTGGTGGCTTACGAGACCATCGATCCGGCAGGCCGCCGGGGGGAGCCGTACGCGGTTGCGGTCGGGCGGCTGACGTACGACGAACGCGGGAACATGACGGGGCAGGTCATGCGCCCGGGTCGCGCGCGCGTGGAAATGGGCATCGGCAGCGCACAGTCCGTACGCGCCGCCTACATCGGCTACATTGCCTATTTCGGATCCTACGAGGTGGCGCCGGACGGTGCGAGCGTCAGTCACCGCGTCGAAGGGGCGCTGAACCCGGAGTGGGTGGGCGGCACGCAGACCCGTGCCCTGCGCTTCGACGGCGAGCGGCTCGTGTTGAGTGTCGACGTCCAGAAGAACGGCGACGTCGTGAGGCACACGTTGACGTGGGAAAAGACCTAGCGAAGATGCCGAAGCTGCTGATGGTGGCGGTGCTGCTTGCGTTGGCGGGCTGTTCGGACCTTCGCGTGAAGATGGGCGTGTACGCGAACATCGACGAGGCGCGGAAGGCGGGAGCGATCGACCGCCGCTCGGTGCCCGAAGGCCTGCCGCCGGCCACGTCCGACCTTCGCGAGGGGCACCTGCCCGACGGGCAGCACTGGGGGGCGTTTTCGTTTCCTCCGGCCGACGCCGGTGCGATGCGCGCGCTCCTCGGATCGGAAATCCTGACCGGCATGCTGACCTGCACGCCCCCCGGACGCCTCGAGTTCTGGCCGCGGGTGCTGCGCTCGCCGGTCGACGTCGAGCGGGTCCGCACCACCGGCTTCCGCCTCTACAGCGGCGGCGATCGCATCTATGCAATCAACTGGGGCCAGGGCCGCGCGTACTACTGGAATTAGCTCTAGCAGGGAGGGGTACGGGTTCTCGAGGTTCTCGAGGTTCTCGAGGGTTCTCGAGGGTTCTCGAGGTTCTCCGGGTTCTCGAGGGTTCTCGAGGGTTATCGAGGTTCTCCGGGTTCTCGTCGTCCAAGGTCCGATCGCGGCTCCTCAGCGGCCTCTACCGCGAGAACCGCGAGAACCGCGAGAACCGGTGAGCTTGTCGTGGGCAGTCACACCGGCCTGGTGCGACCTCCGGACATCCGGCAGCTGGTGTGCCGGGATTCCGTCGATGCGACCGGCGCATGCATCCTGCTGACGATTTCGTGGGCATCATGCCACGGCACCCTCCTTGCTCCTCTTGGGGGCACATCAACACAGAATCAGGAGCCTTCATGAAAAAATTGTTGCTCGTCGCCAGCGCCGCGATCGCCATGCTCGCCCTGCCGGTCAGCGCGCTCGCGCAGGCGGACCACGCCGACAGCGTGAAAACGACCCTTATCGTCACGCAGGCGGTCGCCGCCGGCCCGACCACTCTGCAGCCCGGGGAGTACAAGTTCCAGTGCCGGATGCTGGACGGCAAAACCTTCCTCGTGGTGACGTTCGCCGACAGCGGCAAGGAAGTCGCCCGGGTCCCGTGCGTGAAAGAGACTCTCGACGCGAAGGTGTCGGCCTCCGAGATGCGGAGCCTCACGCGCCAGGACGGGACGAGGCAGCTGACCAGCGTCCGGATCAAAGGGGAAACCGTTTCGCACCGCGTCGTCAACTAGTACGACTTGTCTGATCCGCAGTTGATGAAGCCGCCGTTCGGCGGCTTCATCCATGTGAGATCGTCCGTCGGTTAGTCACGGGACAGGGTGTTGAAACTGACGCCACGAGCCGACTCCGTTCAGTAAGGCTCTTCGTGATTGTCGGCGTGGCGTCGTCGAAGGCGACCGCTCGCGCGCAGCGAGGTGGGGAAACTTAAGGGGCCCCACCGAGCGAAGTTAATTAATGGTGCCGAGGCCCAGAGTCGAACTGGGGACACCAGCATTTTCAGTGCTGTGCTCTACCAACTGAGCTACCTCGGCACGGTCCCTCGTCGGTTGGCGGAACCCCGATAATATCAGAACAGTACCGGCCCGATCAAAGCCGTGACGCCGGCGCCCATGCTGTGCGCGGTCTGAACGCTCCCGCCCGCTCGTGCCGGCCACGGCATGACGAGCGGCCGGCAAAACGCGTATGCTCACCCCATGAAATCGGTGCTTACCACGATCTGTCTCGCCGCCCTGCTCCAGCTCCAGGGCGCCGTGCCGCCGGACCGCGTGTTGACCACGGCGGGGCCGATTGCCGGCACGACCGAAACCGGCGGCCTCCGGATCTTCAAGGGCATCCCCTTCGCCGAACCGCCCGTCGGTCCCCTCCGCTGGCAGCCGCCGCAGCCGCTGAAGAAATGGACCGACGTCCGGCAGACGACGGCCTTTGGCGCGCAGTGCATGCAGCGGCGCCAGTTCGCCGACATGGTGTTCCGTTCGAACGGCACCAGCGAGGACTGCCTCTACCTCAATGTCTGGACGCCCGCGGCGCGGGACAGCGAGCGCCTGCCGGTGCTCGTGTACTTCTACGGCGGCGGCTTTGCCGCCGGGGACGGATCGGAGCCCCGCTACGACGGCGCCGCGATGGCGCGCCGCGGCATCGTCGCGCTCACCGTCAACTACCGGCTCGGCGTGTTCGGGCTGATGGCGCATCCGGAGCTGACGAAAGAATCGCCACGCCACGCGTCGGGTAACTACGGGTTTCTCGATCAGGCCGCGGCCCTCCAGTGGGTGCGCGACAACATCGCCGCGTTCGGCGGAGACCCCGCCAGGGTGACGATTGCGGGGGAGTCGGCCGGCTCGATTTCGGTGAGCGCGCTGATGGCCTCTCCGCTATCGGCGCACCTGATCGCCGGAGCGATTGGCGAGAGCGGCGCCATGATCAATCCCACCATGCCGCCCGTCCCCCTGGCTGAGGCGGAACGCGCAGGGGAGGCGCTCGGGACGTCGGTCGGCGCCGTGTCGCTCGCCGCGCTCCGCGCGATGCCCGCGACGGATCTCATGGAGGCGGCCGCGAAGCCGGGCGTGCCTCGCCCGCCGATTGCGATCGACGGGCATTTTCTGACGAAAGCGCCCGCGGATGTGTTCGCGGCGGGGACGCAGGCGCGCGTGCCGCTTCTGGCCGGCTGGAATTCACAGGAGAGCGGCGCGCGCGGCGTCCTCGGCCAGAACGACCCGACGCCCGAGGCCTACGCCGGGGCGATCCGCGCGATGTTCGGCGATCGCGCGGACGAGGCGTCGAGGCTCTATCCGGGGGCCACGAGCGAGCAGGTGGAGCAGTCGGCGACTGATCTCGCGGGGGATCGCTTCATCGCCTACAGCACCTGGAAATGGATCGACGTGCACGGCCGCACCGGCGGCAAGCCGGTGTACCGATACTTCTACACGCGCCCGCGGCCGGCGATGAAGCCTGGCAAGGGCACCGCGGGGCCCGCGCGCGGTGCGGCGCACTCCGCGGAAATCGAGTACGCGATGGGGAACCTCGCCACCAACGAGGTCTACGACTGGACGCCCGACGACTTCAAGGTGTCGGAGATTTTCCAGGGGTACATGGTCAATTTCGTCAAGACCGGGGACCCCAACGGGCCGGGTCTGCCGGCGTGGCCCGCGACGAACAAGGGGGACGCCGCTCAGGTGCTTCACCTGGATGTCGTGACGTCGGCGAAACCCGACCTCCTGCGTGCGCGGTACCTGTTCCTGGACCGGCACTACGCGCCCAAGCCCGGTGGTCCGCGCTAGACTGCAGGCGGACGGCCACATGGACTCCTCTCCAATACCCGACGCCGGTCCGCGACGGCGGCCGGGAAGCGATCTCATCGATGCGGTGGTCGAGAACATGCGCCGCAACCTCGAGCCGCTGAAGTACTCGATCCTCGCCCCGAGCCGGTACGTGGTGTATCTGCACCCTGACGAGTTCGCGCGGTTCGAGGGCATTCTCCCGCTTCTCCAGGAACAGACGGTGCGCGCGCTCGACGAGGAAATCCAGAAGCTCAACGCCACCCCGGTCGCGCGGCGGGTGCTCGACCGCGTCCTTGGCGCGGCGCCGCCGATTCAGAACCCGGCGCGCGAATGGCAGGTGGAATTCGTTCCGGATCCTGACGGCGAGGTCGGACACGGAGACATCCTCATTCACTCGGAGCTCCTGCTCCCCTCGCGCGAGGAGCCTGGCGCCGGTCAGCGCACCCGGCGCATCGCCACCATGCACGTCGGCGGCCGGACGGTCGTGCGGGAGGACACCTCCAGCGTCACACGCCCGGCGGCCTCGCGGCCCGTCGCCCGGCTGAAGTACGCGGACGAGTCCGGTCCGCACCTGTTCGAGATGGCGACCGACGTGATTACCGTCGGCAGGGGGGGCGCGGCCTTTCGGGTCGACGTGCGGATCGCCAGCTCGGAGGACGTATCCCGCGAACATTTACGCATCAGGCGCGACCATTCCGGCGGCTTTTACGTATCTGATCTGAGCATGCTGGGGACAACGGTCAACGGGAAGCGGCTCCCGAAGGGTTATGACGAGGTGGACGGCGGGCGCACGCCGAATGGCGTCGAAACGCCCCTCCCGGACGGATCGCGTATCGGGCTGGCCGATACGGTGTACCTCGACTTCGATATCCTGGGCGACCGGTGACCCTGCTTCTCTGGGGCCGCGGCCTCCTTCTTGGCGCGCTGGCACTCGTCGCCCTCGTACTCCTCCGGGCGGCGGCCACCAACCACGAGTAGAACGCTGATGCAGGTGCGGAGCACCCTTCGGGCTGCCGGGACCACCCATCCCGGTCTTCTGCGCGGCTCCAATGAAGACCGCTTCCACTACGACCCTGCCCGCGGCATTTTCATCGTCATCGACGGCGTCGGCGGCCAGGCGGCAGGGGATACGGCGGCGGAGACCGCGCTCAAAAAGATCCGCGGGCGGCTCGAGGAGGAAGCCGGTCCCGTCGAAGAACGCATCCGCGACGCCATCACCAGCGCCAACAACGAGATCTACCGGCTCGCGTCGGTGCGTCCCGAGTGGAAGGGGATGGCCTGCGTTCTCACGGTTGCGGTCCTGGACGGCGCCGACGTGGTGGTTGGTCATGTCGGGGACACGCGCGCCTACAAGGTGCGCCACGGACGGATCGACAAGCTGACGAAGGACCACTCGCCGGTGGGGGAGCGGGAGGACGCGGGCGAACTGTCGGAGCCGGAGGCCATGCGGCATCCCCGCCGAAACGAGGTCTACCGTGACGTCGGATCCGAGTTCCACCGGTCCGCTGATGCCGGATTCATCGACGTGTTCCGCGTGCCGTTCGAACAGGACGCCGCGATCCTGCTCTGCAGCGACGGCCTCACCGATCTCGTCGACTCGACGGTGATCCGGCGCACCGTCGAGGAATACGCGGGCCATGCCTACGAGGTCGTGCGCGCGCTCATCGATGCGGCAAACGAGGCGGGCGGCAAGGACAACGTCACGATCGTGTACGTCGAGGGCAGCCGTTTCGCGGACGGCGCAGATACGCGCGACATGACGGCGCGCCGCACGGCCCGGGTCGCGGCCGCGCCGGAGCCAGGGCCAGGGAACGCTCGACGCGTGTGGCGCCTCTCGGCGCTCGTCACGCTGCTCGCCGTGGTCATCGCGTGGGCGGTCTACGCCCTTTCGACGGGGGCCTTTCCATACTCGGCCTTCCTCGCGTCCCCGTGGGCAACCCTGAGCTCCGTGCCGGTGCCGGCCGCGCCCGCGGTCATCGTGGTCGAGGCCGGCGGCGCGATTGCGCCTGCGATCGCGCGAGCGGGCCCGGGCACCGAGGTCCTCGTCGAACCCGGCGAGTACCGCGAGCGCCTGGTCCTGAAGAGCGGCGTACGGCTGCGAAGCCGCGTGCCGAGGGGCGCCTCGATCCGGCTCCCCGGCGGCGCGTCGGAGTCGGATGCGGCGATCGTGGCGATTGACGTGTCCGACGCGGAAGTGGCGGGTTTTCGGATTGTCGGTGACGCCGCCACGCCGCTCGGCACCGGTGTGTCCTCGGCGAACGCGACGCTGACGCTGACGGACGTGGAGATCCAGGGAGCGCGGATGGCCGCCGTCGTGTTCGACACGGGCGCGGCGGGCGGGTTGCTGGGTTGCGACCTCCATGACAATCCCGGGGTCGGCGTCATCGTGCGCAACGGCGCGGCGCCGCGCATCGCGCACAACCGCTTCGCGGGCAATGCGACCTCCGGGCGCGCGGCCGGTCCGATTCTGATCGAGGCGGGAGGCCGGCCCGAGATTCGTTTCAACACGTTCGTCGGCGTCGCGCCCGGCGCCATCATCGGGCTGGCCCGCGAGGGGGCGGTCACGATCGCGGCCGACAACTGGTTCCTCCCGCCGCCGCGTCCCTCGTCTGCCCCCGGCGCCGGCCGTCAGGGCCGGCAGGGCTCGCGATGACCACCGTCTTTCAGCGCATCGGCCCCTTCGAGATTCTGGGGCAGATCGGCTCCGGAGGAATGGCGCAGGTCTTTCTGGCCGACGACACGCGCGACGGCCGGCGCGTGGCGCTGAAGCTGGTGCGAATGACGGACGATCGCCAGGGGCGCGAAATCCTCGAGGCGGAGCGGTGGGGCGCGAAGTTGCAGGGACGGCTGGCCGAGGCGTGCCCGCTCGTACCTCGGGTGTTCGAGGACGGCGAACTGCCTCCCTACTATTTCATCGCCATGGAGTTCGTTGCCGGAGACGACCTCTCCAGCGTCATCGCGCGCGGTCCGTTGAGCGCCGCGGACGCCGTGTCGGTGGCCGGCCAGCTCTGTCGTTTCCTCGACGCCGCGCACGGGCTGGAGACCACGATCGACGGCGTGCCTTTCCGATCGCTGGTGCACGGCGATCTCAAGCCGGGCAACGTGCGGATCGCCGCATCGGGCGACGTGAAGGTTCTGGACTTCGGCATCGCGAAGGCGCTCTCGCTCAGCCGCAAGGTCACGCGCAATGAATTCGGGAGCCTTCCGTACATGTCGCCCGAGCGGCTCGACTCCGACGTCCAGGAAGTCGGCAAACCCGCAGACCTCTGGGCCCTGGGCGTCATCTTGTACGAGCTGCTGAGCGGCGCCGCTCCGTTCCATGCGCACGATACGCGCAGGCTCGAGCAGCAGATTCGCGCCGGGTACCATCGTCACCCGCTGCCGGACACGGTGGCGCCTGGACTCCGGGCGATCGTCGCGCGCCTGCTCGCCCCCTCGTCCGACGACCGCTATGAATCGGCCGCGTCCGTGCTCGAGGATCTGGAGGCCTTCACGGCGGGACAGCCCACCGCCGCCGAGCGCCGGGGATTTCCGGCCGCCTTCCCTGGCCTCGAATCTCCGGGCGAGGCGCAGCCCGACGCTGCGGCCACGCGACGTACGCGGCGGGACATGAGTGACGAGGCCACGCGGCGCACCCGGCCGGCGCCGGCCGTGGCTGCGGGCGCCACCCCCTCCCGCACCGCTTCGCCCATCGCACCAAAGACGCGAAGGCGGCTTCCGTCCTTGCGGGCGGCGCTGCTGCTGGCCGCGCTCGTGCTCGTCGGAAACGAAGTCGCGCTGGGCTTCTCGGCCCGGCGTCTGGCCGCTGTGGCGAGCGCGACAGATCTGGACGGCATCGCCGCTCTGTGGGACGAGTACGGCAGTCTGTCGGACCGGAGCTTTCTCCGAATGGGCCTCACCGGGCTCGAGCGCTCGCTCCGCGCGCGTGTGCTGGAGTTGTCCGAGCGCGTGTTCGCGAATTACCGGAGTCCGCTGCCGACCGTGCGCGAGCGGCAGTGGCAGGCGGCCCGGACGAACCTGCAGCAGGCGCTGACCCTGGCGCCCGGCGACAGGCGGCTGAAGGCGAACCTTCGGTACTGCGAGGGGCACCTGCACCGCATCGACGGCGAAGCCGCGAAGGGGCGCCATCAGCGCGCCGCTGCCAGCCAGCAGTTCGCCGAGGCGGTCAACGCCTTCCGTGACGCCGCGGAGCTGCGCCGGGACTGGCCCGATCCCTTTTTGGGCCTCGCCCGGATTTTCATCTATGGACTCGAAGACACGGACCGCGCCGCCGATGCGCTGAAGCAGGCGCAACGGCGCGGCTACGCCGTCGGCGATCGGGAGACCGCACAGCTTGGCGACGGCTATCGCGTCCGCGGCGACGGCCTGCGCCAGACCGCGCGGCAGCTGATGCACCTGCCGCAGGAATCGGAGTACCTCCAGCGCGCGGTCGCGACTTACCGGCAGGCGCTGACGCACTACGAAAAGGTGCCGGGGTTTCCAGGCGTTGCGCCGGCGCTGCGTCGCGTGAATGGCGCCGTCGAAAGCCTTGAAGCACGCCTGGCGGAGCTCGAAGCCGGGAAGGACTGGCTGCAGGCGGCGCGATGGGAGTGACCTATACCACTGCCGTCGAGCGCGACACCGCTCGACACCGCCGGCGCTTCCAGCGCCTGCAAGGCCTCGATCTCACGCTCGCCGCCGTCTCGCTCCTGGCCATCGCGATGATCGCCGCCGCGTACGCGGGAAGGATCACGGCTGCGCCGCCGGTCGTCACGCCCGCCATCGACCTGAACGCGGTCGCCGACGCGCGCAGCCTGGAACCGGTCTTCCAGACCCTGTTCGATCGGCCGGCGGATGCGCGGTTGGCCGCGCGGGAGCTGTTCGGGTTTCTCCGGACGGCGGACGGCACCGCGCGCGGGATCGCCAACGTCGGCGCCGTGTCGCGGGCCCGCGTGCCCGCGGACACGATCGATCGCGCGGGCGGCGCTGCCGCGTACCGCCAGCGGCTCGCCGACGATCGCGCGCGCGCCGCGGCGGCCGGGACATCCCTCCCGCAGACGATCGCGCTCATCACCGGCGCCGAACTGGCCGCGATCAAGCCGCTGCTCGTGGTGCGCGGCCGCGCCGCGGCCCGCCGCGCCCTGCTCCTGTGGGGCGCGCTCTACGTCGCCGCATTTCACGCCGTCGCCTTCCTCTGGAGGCGCCGGGGCATGGTCGGCGATCGTGTGCTCCTCGCCATCGTCCACACGCTGACCGCCGTCGGGTTTGCCATCATGGTGAGCCGCGCCGATCCGCTGAGGGACGTGCCGCTGTTCGTGCGGTACGCGCAGGGTATCCTGGCCGG
>JANOJK010001162.1:0-5285 GCA_031408165.1 Acidobacteriota bacterium
CGAGGGGGAGGTCGATCACGATCCGAACGACGTCCGCCGTCTGCTCAGCGCCGATGGTGCCGGATTGGTTGTCGATCAGGCGCTTCGCCATCGACAGCGCCAACCCCCCGTTCGAGCCATCGCCGGCGAACGGTTCGAACATCTGCTGCACCGACTCGGCAGTCCACTTCGAACTGGCGGCCTCTATCCGGACTCGAGCTCGAGCGTCCATCCGTCCAATGGTGACGGACACCGTGCCGGTCTGCATCCAACCCGCGGCTTCGAGCAGCACATTCACGAAGGCTCGCTCGCACTGCTCGACGTCGACGTGAACGAGCAACTCCTCGACGGGGCACTCGATCGATACCTTGACCGCGCGCGCCGCCAGCGAAGGAGCCGCCAGACGGCGCGCCGTGTCGACGAGCGCGCCGACCGAGACCTCTTGCGAAGCGGGCGGAGCCGGCTGGGCGAACTCGAGAAACGTCGAGACGACCTTCTCGAGCCGCCGGACGTCCGTCTTGGCGAGTTCGAGGAATCCGGCCTTCGGATGCGCGGGCGGGAACTCCGACTCGAGAATCTCGAGGGCCCCGAGCAGGCCGCTCAGCGGATTCCGGATTTCGTGCGCAACGCCGGCGGCGACACGACCGATCGTGACCCACCGATCGATGCGCGTGCGCTCGTCGCTATGGGCCTTCAGCGCCAGATAGGCCTCCTGCCGTTCATCGGCGGCGATGTGGTACCGATTGCGTTCAGCGCGAAGCCGATCGGCCAGCAGGCCGGTCACGAACGCGACGGTGTTGAACAGGCCGATCTCCGCATACTGGCCGAATTCGGTCGGCCCTCCCTGACCGGGCGTCGCAATGTGGGGCAGGTACAGGGCCGTTGCCAGGATCGATGTCCCCAGGCCGCCGCGCACACCGTAGAGTGTCGCAGCCACGACAATGGGCACGTAGTACGCGCGCTTGAGCACTTCGTGCACCTCGAGCCAGTGCCGGTTGCTGGCGTAGTGCAACAGGGAGATCGCGACGACGCTCCCTGCGAGGATCAGCACGTGCCCGGCGGACGGTCGATTCGAGGTGGCCACAGGGGCCTCGCTTACGATGCCCCGTCCAGTCGTTCCGCTCGGGGCCTGGCAATCGACGCGTTCGACGCAGTCACGCAACACATCCATGGGGTCAGGCTCGCTCTACGCAGCGGCAAGAGTGATGCCCACGCCACCCCACCTCGACACGTCGGTTTCCTTGTCTTTTCCAGGAGCTTTATGCCCCATTCGCCATCCGGCGCTGCTGTTGCCGCATTTGCACCGGTGGAAACCCCAGCGGTGTCTGAAAACAGGCAGTGCTCCAACCCGCTCATTCGCCGGACGCCGACGCTGGCATCATGTCGTCGTCTCCGCGCGCTTGTCGTGTCAGGCATGTCTCCGTGCGCTTGTCGCGTCGGGCATGTCTCCGCGGGAGTCTCTCGGCGCCGGTGTCGCGGCATGAGGGTTCTGTTACGATCACGTCGATCCGATGACACGTGCGAACCCGACACCGGAGTTTTTCCGCCGCTTCGCTCACGACCTGACTAACGCTCTCGCCGGCGTGCGCGGAGCCCTCGACATTCTCGCGTCGCGAGCAGCAGAAGGCCCGGACGCCGAGTTTGCCCGGGCCGCAATCAACGACCTGACGCGAGCTGATGCCCTCATTCACGACGCCGCGACGTATCTCGCCCCGCAGCCCCTGAATACCCGAACCGCCGAAGTGAACCGGCTGATGGACGAGGCGCTGCACCAGGCCGATCCCCTGACCCGTTCGTCGGGCGTCCGCATCGACCTCACGCGCATAGGCACGGTCAACGTGGAGGCCGACGTCGCTCAGCTCGCTCGCGCGCTCGCGGAGGTTGTCCGTAACGCCGTCGAGGCCGGCACGCCGACAACCGACGTGTGCGTGACCGGGAGCCTCGACGACCACACGGTGCTCATTGAGGTCACGAGCGACGCTCCGACAGCAATCCCGATCGACGCTCGTGCGTTCGAGCCGCTGTGGACCACCAAACGGGGTCACGCCGGCCTCGGCCTGTCCATCGCACAGCAAGTCGTCGAAGCGCACGGTGGGTCGGTCGAATTGGCTGCGACCGGACACGTGACCACCGTGCGCATCCGACTCCCGATTTGCGAATCTGAAGCTATCGACAGATCGATTCGCGCGGAACAATTATGACCACGCCCAAGACGATCCTCGTGATCGACGACGACGAGAGCCTCCGCCGCGTCGTCGAGTACAACCTCCGCGACGACGGATACGAGGTGTTGACCGCGATCGACGGAACGAGCGGGCTTCAGCTCTTTCAGGCACATGAGGTCGCCCTCGTCCTGACCGACATCCGGATGCCGGAGATGGACGGCTTCGAGCTGCTGACGCGGCTGAAGACGATGCAGCCGGACCTGCCGGTCATCGTCTTTACGGCGTTCGGCACGATCAACGCGGCCGTCGACGCGATCAAGGTCGGAGCGTTCGACTACCTGACCAAGCCGGTCCCCCGCGATCACCTGCGCGCCGCCGTCCGGAAGGCCCTCGAGGTTGCCGCACTGCGAACGGAGAATCGTCACCTGCGCGAAGTCGTCGCCGAGCGGTTCTCGTTCGCCACGATGATTGCGGGGTCGAGGGCGATGCGTTCGGTGACCGATCTGGCTGCGCGGGTGGCGCCGGCCGAAACGACGGTCCTCCTCGAAGGGGAGAGCGGCACCGGCAAAGAGCTGCTGGCCAAAGGTATTCATTTCCACAGCGGCCGCAGCCGCGCGCCGGTCGTGACCATCAACTGCGGCGCAATTCCCGAGCAGTTGCTCGAGTCGGAGCTGTTCGGCCATCGCCGAGGGTCGTTCACCGGCGCGGTCGCGGACAAACGTGGAAAATTCGAGGCTGCGGACCGTGGGACGATCTTTCTGGACGAGATTGGCGAACTGCCGCTGTTGCTCCAGGTCAAGCTCCTCCGGGTTCTGCAGGAGCGCGAAATCGACAAGGTCGGAGATACGCGGCCGGTCAAGGTGGACGTCCGCGTCATCGCCGCGACGAATCGCAATCTCGAAAAGATGGTCGCCGACGGGACGTTCCGCGACGACCTCTACTACCGCCTGGCTGTCGTATCTCTCCGCATGCCCCCGCTGCGCGAGCGGGTGGATGATGTTCCGCTGCTCGTCGAGCACTTCATGAGGAAACACGCCGAGCGCCTGGGGCGGCCGCAGCCGCCTGTCGACAAGGCCGTCTACTCGGCCTTCAATCTATACAACTGGCCGGGTAACATTCGCGAGTTGGAAAACGTGATCGAACGAGCGCTCGTCCTCGACACCAATCAGACCATTGGGTTGGACGACTTACCCGAGCGGCTGCGAGCCAGGCAGCAGCGCATCGGGAACCTGCGTCTCGAGTTACCCGACGAAGGCATTTCGCTCGAAGACGTCGAGCGTGAGATCCTGCTCGCCTCGCTCGAGAAGAACAACTGGAATCAAACGCGGGCCGCCGCGTACTTGAATATCACGCGGAGCACGCTCCTGTACCGGATGCAGAAATTCGGACTGGAGCGGGACCAGGACGTAACAGGCGTGGTCGATCATGATTAACGGTTTTTAATCAAGCACAGCGGTGCGCAGCGTCGCCCACTCGGTAGAATGGATGTTCTGACCACTGTGTCGGGTGAGTCCCTCCTTGGCGAACTGAAACGGTACATTGGCTTCACCGCCGACGACGCCGCGCGGTTGCGGAGTTTCGCCCCCCTCGTCGAGCCGCACCTCGTTGATCTCTCGGATCGCTTCTACGAGCAGATTCCCGCGTATCCCGAAGCCGCCGCCGTCTTCACCGGCGGCGCCGCGCAGATCGCCCGTCTCAAGCTGGCGCTCCAGCGATGGGCGCGCGGCCTCGTCTCCGGCGTGTACGACGCCGCGTATGCCGAGGAACGGCTTCAGATTGGCGTTCGTCACGTGCAGATCGGCCTTCCACAGCGCTACGTCGTCAGCGCGATGCACGTGGTCGAGGACTTCCTGCGCGGCGTCATCGATGCCGAGGTCTTGGAGGCCCAGCGGCCTGCGCTGAAGGAGAGCCTGAGCCGGATTGTCAACATCGATCTCAATCTCATCTGCGAAACGTATTTTGCGGGGAGCATGCAGCAACTGCGCAGCCTCAATGACGAGCTCGCAACCGCAAACCGCGCCCTGGGCGCGGCCAGCCGCATCAAGAATCAGTTTCTCGCGGCCACCTCACACGAACTGCGCACGCCGCTCACGCCGATCATCGGGTTCGCCAAATTGCTGATCGATGGCTACATCCCGGATGAAGCCGGGCGTCGCGAGGCGGTCGCCGCCATCCACCGCAACGCCCTGGCGCTGCTTGCCCTGGTGAACGATGTGCTCGATATCGCGCGGATTGAGGCGGGCCCCCTCGACCTGCGCATCGAGCCGGTGACCGTCGCGGATATCCTGGCGGACGTGAAGAGGTCACTGGCCGTGCAGGCTCGCGAGAAATCCTTGACGCTCGAGTATGGGGCCGTCGGCACCCTGCCAGCCGTCGCGGCCGATCGAATGCGCATGCGGCAGATTGTGCTGAACCTGGCCGGCAACGCCCTGAAATTCACAGACCGGGGCGGCGTCATGATCACGGCAGACCACGAAGCTCATTCGTCCCGAGTGCGCATCTCGGTCACCGACACGGGCATCGGCATTCCCGTCGATGGACAGTCGCGGCTATTCGAAGAGTTCCATCAGCTCAATCAGGGGCATACGCGGCCACATGGCGGCGCGGGCCTGGGCCTGTCGATCAGCAAAGCGCTCGCCGAGCAAATGGGTGGAACCTTCCGGGTAGAGTCGGCAGGCATCGGGCAGGGGACGACCGCCTCTGTATGGCTGCCGGTGGCGGATCGGCCCGGCGCCACTATGACGGACTCTGCGCGGCGCGGCGAGAACCGGTCATGACCTCATCACTGTGCTCGTCGTCTCCATGATGAATCGGGTCGTCATCGTCGAAGACAATGAGTTGATCGTGAAGTTCTACCGGTACGTGCTCGAGCGCGACGGCTACGTCGTATCGGCCACAGAATCCGGCGACGAGACGCTGCAACTCGCCCGCGCGGCCGACACGGTCGCGGTGATCCTGGATATTTCATTGAAGGCGACTTCCCTCCAAGGACGGCCGATTGACGGCCTCGAGCTGAGCCGGACCCTGAAAGCCGACCCGGCGACGCGGCAGGTTCCGATCATTATTGCCACCGCGCATGCCATGGCGGGCGATCGTGAGCGGTTCCTGCGCGAGTCGGGAGCCGAGGCGTTTCTCCGCAAG
>JANOJK010001197.1:0-2255 GCA_031408165.1 Acidobacteriota bacterium
CGACATCCACCTGGGCTACGGCTTTCCGATCGGCGGCGTGGCGGCGATGGACGGCGCCGACGGGGTGGTCTCGCCGGGCGGCGTCGGCTACGACATCAACTGCGGCGTGCGGCTGCTGCGGTCGTCGCTCACCCGCGCCGACATCGCGCCGCACCTGAAGACCGTCGTCACGCAGATGTACAACAACGTGCCCACCGGCGTCGGGTCGCACCGGACGGATCTGCGCGTCACCGGCAAGGATCTCCGGCAGGTGCTCGAGCAGGGGGCCGCGTGGGCGGTGTCGAAGGGGCTCGGACGCGCGGAGGATCTCGAGACCGTCGAGGAGCGCGGCTGCATTCCCGGTGCGGATCCGGATCTCGTGTCGGATCGCGCCCGGGAGCGCGGCCAGACCCAGCTCGGGACGCTCGGATCGGGCAACCACTTCGCCGAGCTCCAGTATGTCGCCGAGATCTTCGACGAGCGGATCGCCGGCGTCTTCGGGTTGGCGAAGGATCAGATCACGGTCATGATCCACAGCGGGTCGCGGGGGCTCGGGCACCAGGTCTGCACCGATCAGCTGCGCGTGATGGGAGACGCGAGCCGCAAGTACGGCATCACGCTGCCGGACCGGCAGCTCGCGTGCGCGCCGCTGACCTCGCCGGAAGGGCGCAACTACCTTGCGGCGATGGCCGCGGCGGCGAACTTCGCGTTCGCCAACCGTCAGGTCATGGCCCACTGGATCCGCGAGAGCGTCGCCGCCGCCCTCGGCATCGCACCCGATCGCACCGGTATCTCCCTCGTCTACGACGTCTGCCACAATATCGCCAAGTTCGAGACCTTCACGATCGGCGGCACGTCGCGGCGCCTGTGCGTGCACCGGAAGGGAGCCACCCGCGCCTACCCGCCAAGCCATCCCGGCACCCCGACGCCGTACCGCGACGTTGGGCAACCGGTGCTGATTCCCGGCGACATGGGGCGCTACTCGTACGTGATGGCGGGGATGCCGGCGGCCATGGAGCAGACCTTCGGGTCGGCGTGCCACGGGGCGGGGCGGCTGATGAGCCGCTCGGAGGCCAAGCGATCGGTCCGGGGCCGCTCCTTGATCGACGAGATGACGGCTCGGGGCGTCCACGTCATGGCCGCCGGTATGGCCACCGTCGCGGAAGAGATGCCCGAAGCCTACAAGGACGTCGCCGACGTGGTGAACGTCGTCCACGGAGCAGGGCTTGCAGTGCGCGTCGCCCGGTTACGGCCGATCGGGGTGATCAAGGGGTGATCCGCGGATCGAGGGTCGACCGTATAATCAGCACTGCCGGCCTGTATTGAAAGCCTATGCGAATCACCACCGTTCTGATGCTGCTGGTCCTCGCGCAGACGCCTGCGCCCGCCCCGGCGCCCCCTCCCTCGGCGGCTCAACAGCCGCCCGTGACCTTCAAGGTCGAAGTCAACTACGTCGAGATTGACGCCAGCGTCACTGACGCGCAGGGCAACTTCGTCCGTACGCTGACGAAGGACGACTTCCAGGTCATCGAGGACGGCAAGCCCCAGGCGCTGACCGTGTTCTCGATGGTCGACATCCCCATCGAGCGGGTCGATCCCCCGCTCTTCTCGAAGGCGGCCATTCCCCCCGACGTCGTGACCAACCGCACGCCGTTCGAGGGACGGGTCTTCGTGCTCGTGCTCGATGACCTTCACACGCGGTTCACGCGCACCGCCCGCACGCGCCTCGCCGCGCGGCAGTTCGTCGAACGCTATATCGGCGCGAACGACATCGTCGCCGTCGTGAACACGTCCGGGTTCGGCAGGAGCATGCAGGATTTCACCAGCAACCGGCAGCTGGCGCTGAAGGCCATCGACTCCGCGATGGGCGGCAAGGCGGAGTCCTCCACGCAAGCCGCCCTGCAGGACTACTACCAGAACCGCGACGTGCGGGGCGCGGCCTCCAACCCCAACGCGTCGTTCAACGAGATGCAGCGCTACAACAACGCGCGCAACTCGTTGCGGACCCTGAAGAACCTCGCGGACTTCATGGCCGGAATGCGCGGCCGCCGGAAAGCGGTCGTGTACTTCAGCGAGGGGGTCAATTACAACGTGACCGACTCGTTCAACAACCGGTACGCGACCGACGTGCAAAGCGAGATCCGCGACCTCATCGCCGCGGCCACGCGCGCGAACGTGAGCGTCTACAGCGTCGACCCTCGCGGCGTCACCAGCGGAATGGAGGACGGCATCGAGATCGGCAGCATGCCGGTCGACAACTCGATCAGCACGATGGA
>JANOJK010001222.1:0-3848 GCA_031408165.1 Acidobacteriota bacterium
AGCGTGGCCTGCACGGTGTCGGTGCAGGAGGTCGCGAGGTGACCGAGATCGGACTCCGCGGTGGCGCGCCGGACCTCGAGATGCGACGCTTCGTCGCGCACGGTTTCGACCCGCTTCCGGGCCTCGCGGATGCGCAGTTCCTGCGCATCGAACTCGCCGCGCAGCTCCTGCGACGCATCGTCGGCCGTCCGCACCTGCTCGCGCAGGTGATCGAACGTGCGCAGGTCGTCGTCGAGCTGCCGCTCGGACGCGGCGACGGCTGCGCGCAGCTCCTCGCGGCGCGTCACGTTCCCCTGCAGCTCCCCGGCGCGGGTGACGACGCGCTGCTCGAGCTCGCGCGCGCCGTCTTCGAGCCGCTGCACCTCGATCGCCAGGGCGCTGCTGCGCTCGACGAGCGCGGCGTGCGCCGCCTTGGCTTCCGCCGTCACGTCCGACTGCAGCGCGGCGGTCTCGCGGGCCTCGAACAACTTGCGCTGCGCCGCCGACAGCTGCTCGTCCGCCGCCCGCTGCTCGGTCTCGATGCGCTGGATCGACTGCCGCGCTTCGTCCTCACGACGTTCCTGGCTCCGCAGTTCTTCCTCGGCGCTGCGCCGCTCCAGGGCGATCTGTTCCTGCTTCCGGGACACGCGATTGGCCGCGTCCCCCGCCGCCGCCAGCTGCAGCTCGTAGCCGACGATGCTTTTTTCCTGGCGGTGCAGCTCCGCCTGGATCGCGGCAATCGCCGATTCCGCCGTGCCGATTGCCGCGTCCACGCCCGCGGCTTCCTCGAGGATCCGCACGAGCGCCGCATCCTCGGCCGCGGCGCGCTCGCGCAGTTCCTTGATCTCTCGCTTCGTCGTCAGGATGCTGCGGGCGTCGCCGCGCGCTCCCCCTTCGACGCGGTGCGAACCGCGGAAGACCTCGCCGTCACGCGTCACCGCCGTGGCGCCCGTCTCGCGGGCCGCCTCCCGGCCCTCGTCACGCGTGGCTGCCACCAGGACGTCGCCGATCTGCGCGCGCATCGCGTCGGCCGCCGGCCCGGTGAGCCGCAGCACCGCACCGAGCCGCGGGACCGACGACCACGGACCGTCGACCAGGGCCTCGGGACCAGGGACCGGGGGACCTGAGACGGCGGCGTCGCCGATGACGACGAACCCGACGCGCCCGGCGGCGCGATCGCGGACGAACTGCAGGCCCGCAGCCGCGTCCTCGTGCGTGCGGACGACGACATGCTGGAGCAGGTCGCCGAGGCTGGCGTCCACGGCGCGCTCGTATTCCTGGCCGACCTCGATGTAGTCGGCGACGGACCCGAGGTGCGGGACGGCGTCGCCGGATTCGGCGAGGATAATCCGGGCCCCGTCGCCGTATTCGGCGCGCGCGGCGTCGAGCTCTTCGAGCGACTGCAGGCGGGCGACGACGCCGGCGAGCTCGTGCTCGCGCGTGCGGACGTCACGGCCGAGCGCCTCGCGGCTGCCCCGCGCGACCGCCAGCTCCGATTCGCGTGCAACGCGATCGACGTGGAGCGTCTCCATCGCCGCCCGCGAGCGGCGCAGCGCGTCTTCCGCCGCGGCGCGTTCGTCGGCGGCGCGCTGCCGTTCGACCGACAGGTCGTTGCGCTCGACGTCGAGCTTGCCGAGCTGCTCGCCGATCCGCGCGCGGGCGGCGGCGGCGTGCTCCAGCGCGTGGCGCAGCGCGGTCGCCGCGTTGACGGCGGCGTAGACCTCGCTGCGCGCCCCTTCCACGTCCGACTCGAGCCCTTCGATGGTGCGGTTCGCGAGGGCGTGCGCCGCTTCTTCCTGCGCGAGCACCTCCGCGGCCTGATGCCGCTCCTGGACGGCGCGTTCGGCGGCCGCGCGGCGCTGCCCGAGCTCGACCCGCGCCGGCTCGCGCCTGGTCTCGAGGCCCGCGATCTCGGCCTCGAGCGCCGTGGCCGCGACGCCGAGGGTCTCCACCTGCTGCTTGTCGAACGCGGCCTGCTGCTGGAGCCGGCCGATCGACAGCTCGCGCGCATGCGCTGCTTCCCGCGCCGCCGTCGTCCGCGCATCAGCTTCGCTGAGCTCCAGACGGAGCCGCTCCAGCGTCGTTTCGACGGCGGCGAGATGCCCCATGGCCCCCGCTTCCCTCTCGCGCGCGTCGGCCAGTTGGGCGCGGGTCGCGTCGATCGCCTCGCCGAGGAGGCGATAGCGCTGAGCGAACTGCACCTTTTCCCAGCGCCGCAGGGCCTCCCGCAGGCGCTTGTAGCGACGCGCCTTGGCGGCCTGGCGCTTCAGCGCGCCGCGCTGCTTCTCGACCTCGAAGATGATGTCGTCGACACGCGTCAGGTTCTGCCGCGCGGCTTCGAGCTTGAGCTCGGCGGATCGGCGGCGCGACTTGTATTTCGTGATCCCCGCCGCTTCCTCGATGAGCTGCCGGCGATCGGTGGGCCGGGCGCTGAGGATCTGCCCTATCTTCCCCTGTTCGATGACCGCGTACGCCTTCACGCCCACGCCCGCGTCCATCAGCAGATCCTGGACGTCCTTCAGGCGCACGATTTCGCCGTCGATGAGGTACTCGCTCTCACCCGAGCGATAAAGGCGCCGCGAGACTTCCACGTCCCGCACGATGAGCGGTTCGTCGTCGATGAGGGCCGCCGACAGCGGAGCCCCGCTCCCGAGCAGTTCACCGGCGGCGGCGGCCACGAGGGCCTCGCCGCGGGAAAGCCCCGGTTCGCGAAGGGGACCCGCGGACACGGACCCGTTCCCGGGCACCCGCGCTGCCACGCCGCTCAGGCGCAACCGCACTTCCGCGGTGGACGTCGACTTGCGCGAATCGCTGCCCTGGAAGATCACGTCCTGCATCTGATCGCCGCGCAGGCTCTTCGCGCTCTGCTCGCCGAGCACCCACGTGATCGCGTCGACCACGTTGCTCTTCCCGCAGCCGTTGGGGCCCACGATGGCGGTGACACCGGTGTCGAAGGCCAGCTCGGACCGGTCGGCGAAGCTCTTGAATCCGGCGATTTCGAGACGATTCAGACGCATATGCACTCACCCTGGGGCAGGCGGACGGACCACGCCACCGAAGCGGCTGGAAACGCTTCAAATATAGAAGTTTTCGGGATACAAAGACTGGACAACGGCCGCTACTTCCGGCACCCAACACCCCACACAATGCGAGATGGCCCCTGGGGCCGGGGAACGGCGGTCAGTCTAACAAGCCCCCATACCTAGGGGCAAGCACTATGTGACGATACTAGTAATAGGGATAATGACCAATGCTTGATGCTGACTGCCAGGCATTCCACATGGCTACTGCCCGCCCTTCGCGGCGGTCCTGTTGCGGGCGAGCTCGGTCAGCTTGACGGCCTCGCCGAACTGGCCCAGCGCGAACTGCGCCTGCGGATCCTTCGCGATCAGGTTCTTCTGCCGTTCGGTGACGCCGAAGAGGGCGTCGTCGATGTCGTAATGGATCATCGCCTTGATGAAGTCGAGGTCCTTCGCAAAGGCCTCGTCGTCGACCTTCACTTTCTCGTCCTGCAGGAACGTCTTGAACTCGGCAACCATCGCGTCGTTCACGACGAAGCCGCGCGCGAGGCGCTTCCTGCCCTCGGTCGCCGCGCTCATGCGCGTATCGCCTTCAGCGGTGTAGCGTTCGGCGAAGTTCGCGAACGCGGCGCGGGAAACCAGCGAACGGCCGAACCGCGTCGGGTTGAAGCCCTGCACGGGGCCGAGGAAGAACTTGTCCGGCTCGATGCCGCCGCCGCTATAGACCTTGCGGCCCGCATCGGTGTATTTCAGCTGCGTCGCGGTGTGTTCGCGCTGCTCCTTCTGGTCGCGCAGCGTGTAGGTGAGGTATTCGTCGAAGGCGTTATCCCACGGGCGCTGGATCATGCG
>JANOJK010001235.1:0-1914 GCA_031408165.1 Acidobacteriota bacterium
CTGGGTGCTCAGCAAGAAAGGGTCGGGCCTTGCCCTCGCCGCACGGCTGACCGATCCCAAGAGCGGCCGCACACTGGAGGTCGCGACCACCGAACCGGGCGTGCAGTTCTATACGGGCAATTTCCTCGACGGCACGATCAAGGGCAAGAACGGGCACGTCTATGGCCTGCGCAACGGGCTCTGCCTCGAAACGCAGCACTTCCCGGATTCGCCCAACCACAAGAACTTCCCCTCGACCGAGCTCCGCCCGGCCAGGAGCTACGACTCGAAGACCGTCTTCACGTTCAGCGCGAAATAGGCTTTGGGCTTTGGGCTTTGGGCTTTGGGTTTTGCGAGTTCGACCTGTTCGAGGACGAGGGGAAGTCGTTCGAGTATCGGCGGGGCGGCTGGATGGGTGGCGGCCGGCCCGTCTCGCTGAGGCTGTGACCGGCGTCTGCCGCCTTCAGCCTGTAGCTTCCGGCTCCAACCTGTAGCTTCCGCCTTCAGGCTGGCGCTGGCGGAAGATCCGGCTATCATGTCGGCGATGGACGCACGCGGCACAGTCCTGAGGTTCGGCATCCTGACGCTGGCGGTCGCGTCGCTGATGCTCTGCGTCACGCCGACGTCGCGGGCCCTGACGGGGGACATCCCCGCGCGTCTCGACGACCACACCTTCTGGACCCTCGTCACCGAGTTCTCCGAGCCGAACGGCTTCTTCCGCTCCGACAACCTCGTATCGAACGAGATGGTGTTCCAGTACGTCATCCCCACGCTGCAGCAGACGGTCGTCCCGGCCAGCGCGTATGTCGGCGTCGGCCCGGACCAGAACTTCACCTACATCGCCGCACTGAAGCCCCGGATTGCGTTCATCGTCGACATCCGGCGGCAGAACATGCTGCTGCACCTGATGTACAAGGCGCTCGTCGAGATGTCGCCGACCCGCGAGGAGTTCCTGTCGCGGCTCTTCTCCAGGCCGATTCCCGAAGGAACCAGCGCGAGTGACAGTGCCGATGCGCTGCTGAGCGCCTTCCAGCAGGAGGAACCCGACGGCGTCGCCTTCGAGCGCAATCGCGCCGAGATCTACGATCGCCTCCAGCGCCACCACGGCTTCACCCTCAGCAAAGCGGACCTCGGCGGCATCGACTACGTGTATCGCGCTTTCTACAGCGCGGGTCCCGACATCAGGTATTCGTTCGGGCGCGGCTCCGGCTGGCAGCCGTTCCCCACCTACAAGGACCTGATGCAGGCCGACGACGGCCGCGGCGTGCAGCGGGGCTATCTCGCGAACGAGGAAACCTACCAGACGCTCCGGGACCTCGAGGAGCGCAACCTCATCGTCCCACTGGTGGGTGACTTCGCCGGACCGAAGGCCTTGCGGTCGGTCGCGCGGTATTTGGACCTGCACCACGCGACCGTCAGCGTGTTCTACACGTCGAACGTGGAGCAGTATCTCTTCAAAGACGATGCGTGGCAGCGGTTCTACCACAACGTGGCCGCGCTGCCGACCGAGCCGCGAAGCACGTTCATCCGGGCGTTTTTCAACCAGGGGCGGCTCTTCCGCGTGCCCAACCACCAGCCCGATCCCCAGACCGGCGTCATCCCCATCCCCCCGGCCTTCGCGCCGCCGGCCGCGCCCGGACCGCGATCGGAAACGCTGCTCAACCCGATCTCCGTGCTGCTCGCCGCCTACGCGGAAGGCCGCGTCAACAACTACTACGACGTGATCGAACTGTCGCGCGAGCGGCAGTAGTGGGTGGCGTGTGGCCACAAAAGAACAACACATGGTCGGCGGGGTCACACCCCGGCGAGGTAGCGCCTGATGCGGGCGATGTCGGGAGCGAAAAAAGCTGGAGGGGCGGTGTCGGCGAACTGGCGGCCGTAGGCCGACGCCTCCTCGCGGCGGCCGGCGGCGGCGAGCTCGAGCCAGAGGTTGTA
>JANOJK010000029.1:0-3731 GCA_031408165.1 Acidobacteriota bacterium
GAGGACCTCGAGCAACGCCGCGGCCGGATCCCCCTGGGCGCCGACCGAGACCTTGTCGATTTCGTCGAGCATGAGCACGGGGTTCGACGAACCCGCGGTCTTGAGCGCCTGCACGAGGCGGCCGGGCATCGACCCGATGTAGGTGCGGCGATGGCCGCGGATTTCCGCCTCGTCGCGCACGCCGCCGAGCGAGATGCGGACGAACTTCCGGTTCATCGCGCGCGCGATCGACTGCCCCAGCGAGGTCTTGCCGACGCCCGGCGGTCCGACGAAGCAGAGGATGGGACCCTTCATGTCCCCCTTCAGCTTCCGCACCGCGAGATACTCGACGATCCGGTCCTTGACTTTGTCGAGATCGTAATGATCCTCGTCGAGCACGCGCCGCGCCTCGACCGGGTCGATGCGATCCTCGGTCCGCTTCTCCCAGGGCACCTCCAGGAGCCAGTCGAGGTAGGTACGGATCATCTGGTACTCGGGGGCCGCCGGCGTCATGCGCTCGAGACGATCGACCTCGCGGTTCGCGACCGCGGCGACAGCTTCGGGCAGGGTCGCCTCGAGGATCCGCTTGCGCAGCTCCTGCACCTCACCGTCCCCCTCGCCGAGCTCGGACTGGATGGCCTTCATCTGCTGGCGCAGGACGTACTGCTTCTGCGCGTCGGTCATCTCCTTTTCCGCGCGCGACTCGATCTGACCCTTCAGCTCGAGGACGTCAATCTCCCGCGCGAGCGCGGTGGCCACCGCGTCGAGCTTGATCGAGACGCTGGTTTCCTCGAGGAGCTTCTGCTTGTCCTCGGGTTTCATGTCGAGCAGGCTCGCGAGCAGGTACGCGACGCGCAGCGGGTCGTCGAGCGAGGTGACGAGCATGCGGAGATCGGGCGACAGCCCCGTCGCGAGCGACAGCGCGCGATCGACGAGCTCCTGCAGGCGCCTGACGTGCGCGTCGATCTCCAGCGATCGCTCGGAGAGTTCCGGCATCGGCTTGATGAGCGCCGTGAGGTGCCCCTTCTCGACCTGCAGGAACTCGGCGCGGGCGCGCGCGACGCCTTCGACGAGCACGCGCATGCCCGTCGGCCCCTTGGCCATCTGCCGGACGATCCCCACCGTTCCGACCCGGTGCAGGTCGTCCGCCGTCGGCTCGTCGCTGTCGTTGGTCTGGAGGAGCAGGAGCACCATCCGGTCCCCCGCGAGCGCCGTGTTCACGGCCTCCACCGAGAGCGCGCGGCTGACGCCGATCGGGGCGACGGTCATCGGCAGCACGACGGCGCCGCGCAATGGAATGACAGGCAATTCGTTCGGGAGCGGAGGAGTCTGCGTCGTCTCAGCCATTCGTTACTTCTTGAACGATCTAAACAGGAGAACAGGAAACATTGAGCTCTACGAAGAACTTCTCCTGAGCTCCTGACCTCCTGCAAAAAAACGCTAACGTTTCCGCATGGTCGGCTCGGGACCGTCGGCCACGATCCAGGCGGCGCGGGCGGCGAGCCTCGCGATGCGGGTGAGCTTGCCAAAATCGATCCGCTCCGTGTCGTCGGCCGGCGTGTGGTAGTCGGGGTGCAATCCGGTGGTCAGGAACAGGGCCGGAATCCCGCGGGACAGGAATGCCCAGTGATCCGATCGCTGCAGCAGTCCCTGTTCTGCGCTGTCGTAATCCTCCTGCAAGGTCAGTCCCACCGCGTCGTTCGCGTCCCGGAGCATCGCGGCCAGCTCGGGCGTGTAACTGTACCCGAGCACGTGCAGTGTGTTGCCGGTCGTGGACGCGTCGATCTTCGGCATTCCGGAAAACCGCCAGTCATTCGGATCGCGGACCTCCTCGTGGCGCCCGACCATGTCCAGGTTCAGGTTTGCGACGATGCGCCGGCCGGGCTGGGGCGCGGCCACGAACGCGCTCGCGCCGAGGGATCCTTTCTCTTCACCATTCCACAGCGCGAACAGTACCGCCCGGGCCGGACGCTCGCCGGCTGCCGCCGCCCGCGCAAACGCGGCCGCGGCGGCGAGGACCGCCGCGGTGCCCGACGCATTGTCGTCGGCGCCGTTGTAGATGCGTCCGTCGGTGTGGGTCCCCTCGTGATCGAGATGCGCGCCGATCACCACCATTTCCCCTCGCCGTTTGGGATCGCGTCCTTCCACGATCCCGAGCACGTTGTGCATCGCGACCGGCGCGACGAGCAGATCCGGCGTCAGGGATGCCGAGAGCGCCCGTCGGGCGGCGACCGCCCGCAGGATCGGCTCCGCCGCCCCCTGCGACAGCGTCCCCACCGCCATGGTGCTCGATCGGAGCGTCGAGAGAAGCCGATAGCTCGCCTGCTGCACTGACGAGCGCTCGGGCCAGACGAGGCGATAGTCCGGCAGGGAGGCGCCGATCAGCAGCAGGCCCCGTGCGCCATGTGCCTTGGCGTCCGCGAGCTTCCTCGAGAGCGTGCCGGCCGTCTCCCGTTCGCGCTCCGGCAGCGCCTCGCGCCGCGTGAGCGGCTCGGGCAACCCGTCCTTCACCAGAACGATCGCGCCCGATGCCTGCACGTTCGCGTAGTCGTCGTGTTTCAGACCCGGCGCGGAAATCCCGTGCCCGACGAACACCAGCCGCGCCGTCACGGCCGTCTCGCCGGTCTCGGGGAGGGGGTAGAAATCGGCGCCAGCCGCCAGGTCCGCCAAAGTGGTCCCGTCTTCATTGGACACCGCGAGCCGTGCGCGGGATCCGAGCGCGGGGCTGTACACGTCAACCGCCTGGTAGCAGGACCCGCCGGCGCCGGCGGGCGTCACCCCGTTCGCGCGCAGGGTCGTGCAGATGAACTCTTCTGCGGAGCGGTTCCCCGCGTCGCCGACCCCTCGTCCCTTGAACTCGTCGCTGGCGAGCGTGGCGACGTAGGTCCGCAGCTCCTCCGCCGAGACCCCCTCGACGGCGCGGATGGCCCTGTCGGGCAGGCGCGTGACGCCCGGCCCCGGCGCCACCACCGCGAGCCACACGAGCACCACCGCCGCCAGTTGCCGCCCCATCATTGAAGTGTACCCAATTACCCGATGCCCCTCCTAAAGCCCAAAGCCTAAAGCCTAAAGCCTACAATTCCCCGATCTACCAGAGTCCGGGCACTATCCGCCACCGGGTCCGGCGACGGTACTCGCCGTACGCGTCGCCGAACACCTCAGTCAGGCTGCGTTCCTCGAACGGAACGGCGAGCGCGAGATAGAGCGTGCTCACGACGGCGAAGACCAACCGCGTGCCTGTCATGGTGGGCGCGCCGAAGACCACCAGCACCCAGCCGAAATAGAGCGGGTGGCGGACGATGCCGAAGACACCGTCGGTTTTGAGCGCAATGTGGCGGGAACGCTTGGTGCGCCGGGCGTCGAGCACCTGGCGCACGCCTGCCAGGTCGAGCGCGTCGAGCGCCGCGGTTCCCTTCACGGTCAGTACCAGTCCGGCCGCCTGGACGGCGTAGCCGACCAGGCGCCAGCCGTCCGGCAGCGTATAGAGCACGCCCGGGACGGGACGCCATGCGATGCAGACCAGCAGAAAGAGCGTGCTCGCGACCCACGTGTAGAGCGACCGTTCGAGCCAGGGGGGCACGACGCGGGTAACGACGCGCTTCGCGCCCGAGCGCGCGAGCAGGGAATGGTGCAGGGCGAAGATCGTGAAGAGCCCGGTGTCGACAAGGGCCGCGCGCCCTATGACGCCGTGTGCCTCCACCCCCCACGCCGCCGCGTACATGAAAAGGAAGAGGCCGAGGGAGACGGCGAAC
>JANOJK010000038.1:0-2515 GCA_031408165.1 Acidobacteriota bacterium
GCGAACTTCCTCGTCATCTCGGACGGCAGTGCAAGAATCCAGGTCTACCTCCGGAAGGACGCGGTCAGCGAGCGGGACTTCGCCATCTTCAAGCTGCTCGACTTCGGCGATTTCGTCGGCGTCGAGGGGCACCTCTTTCGCACCAAGACCAACGAGCTGACGATCTGGGCCGCGAGGATCGAGTTCCTCGCCAAGTGCTTCATCCCGATGCCCGAGAAGTGGCACGGGCTGCAGGACGTGGAGATCCGCTACCGCCAGCGCTACCTGGATCTCATCGTCAATCCCGACTCCCGCCGCGTGTTCGAGGTCCGCAGCCGGGTCCTGAACGGCATCCGCGGGTTCCTCAACGCGCGCGGCTATCTCGAAGTCGAGACGCCGATGATGCAGCCGCTCGCCGGCGGCGCGCTCGCGCGGCCCTTCGTGACGCACCACAACACGCTCGACATGCGGCTCTTCCTGCGCATCGCGCCCGAGCTGTACCTGAAGCGCCTCGTGGTCGGCGGCCTGGAGCGCGTCTACGAGATCAACCGCAACTTCCGCAACGAAGGGATCTCCACGCAGCACAACCCCGAGTTCACGATGCTCGAGTTCTACCAGGCCTACAGCGAGTACCGCGAGCTGATGGACATGACCGAGCAGATGCTGGCGGCGGTCGCGAGGGACGCGATCGGGACCGACCAGATCACGTTCGGCGAGCACCAGATCTCCCTGACCCCCCCCTTCCGCCGCCTGTCGCTGCGCGAGGGCGCGCGCGAGAGCGCGGCGCAGAAGCTCGGCACGCCGGTCAGCGACGCCGACCTGCGCGATCGCGAATCGGCCGCCGCGATCGCCCGGAAGCTCGGGTTCGAGGTCCAGGGCGGCTGGGGGGCCGGCAAGATCGCGACGGAGATCTTCGAGCGCCTGCACGACGGTTCGCTCATCCAGCCCACGTTCGTGCACGACTTCCCGACGGAGGTCTCGCCGCTGTCCAAGCAGCGCGCCGGCGATCCCGACACCGTCGAGCGCTTCGAGCTCTACATCGGCGGCTTCGAAGTGGCGAATGCCTTCAGCGAGCTCAACGATCCGGCGGAGCAGCGCCGCCGGTTCGAGGCGCAGCTCGAGGGCAAGGCGGCGGGCGATCTCGAGGCGCACGCCATGGACGAGGACTACATCCGCGCGCTCGAGTACGGGCTGCCGCCCACCGGTGGCGAGGGGGTGGGCATCGATCGCCTCGTGATGCTGCTCACCAACAGCCTGTCCATCCGGGACGTCATCCTGTTCCCCTTGATGCGCAGGAAGGACTCGAAGGAATGAAGGAATCGAAGTTCGACTCCTTCCCCTTCGAGCTGTTCATCGCCTTCCGCTACCTGCTGGCGAGGCGCAAGCAGGCGTTCATCTCCCTCATTTCCTTCATCTCCGTGCTCGGTGTCGCGGTCGGCGTCACGGCGCTCCTCATCGCCCTCGCGCTGATGACCGGACTCCAGGGGGAGTTGCGCGAGCGGATCGTCGGCGCGTCGGCGCACGTGTACGTATTCAAGCTCGGCGAGGGGATCCGCGATATCCCGGCGGAAGTCGCGAAGATGAAGCAGGTCCCGCACGTCGTCGGCGCGGCGCCGGCGGCGATCGGCAAGGGCCTCCTGAAGGCCGGGGTCGATCGCACGGCCGCCGTCACCATCAAGGGCATCGATCCCGAGCTGGAAGTCACCGTCACCGACATCCGGAAGTCCATGCGCTCCGGCACGCTGGAGGCCATCCGCGCGGGCCCCGAGGAGATGGACGGCATCGTCCTCGGAACCGATCTCGCCTCGACACTCGAGGCGCAGCCGGGCGACATCGTGCACCTGCTCACGCCCGACCAGGTCCTGACGCCGGGCGGCATGATGCCGCGCATGCGCGCGTTCAAGGTCGTCGGAATCTTCAGCCTCGGGCTGTTCGAGTTCGACAGTGAGTATGCGCTCGTCGATCTCGCCGTCGCGCAACGCACGTTCGGCCGGGACCAGCCGCAGTTCCTGCAGTTGCGCCTCGACGACATGTTCGTGTCGAAAGAGGTCGCCGAGGACATCCCGAACCGGTTCGGCGAGGACTACGCCACGCAGGACTGGGCGCAGATGAACAGGTCACTCTTCTCGGCGTTGTGGCTCGAGAAGATGGCGATTTCGATCACCATCGGCCTCATCATGACCGTCGCCGCCGTGAACATCGTCGCCTCCCTGGTCCTGCTCGTCATGGAGAAGAGCCGCGACATCGCGATCCTGAAGACGATGGGCACGTCGACGGCGAGCATCCGCCGGATCTTCATGCTGCAGGGGCTGATCATCGGGCTGGCGGGGACCGCCGCCGGCACCCTTGCCGGCTGCCTCATCATCTACGTCGTCGATCGGTTCAAGCTGATTCACGTCCCGATCGACGTCTACCAGATCTCCTACGTGCCCTTCACGCTGCAGTTGCAGGATCTGGCAGCGGTCGTCGCGGCGGCGATCCTCGTCTGCTTCGTCGCGACGATCTATCCGTCGCGGCAGGCGTCGAAGCTCGATCC